>JAAFJZ010000163.1:0-2889 GCA_013298205.1 Cytophagales bacterium | reverse complement strand
TTAAAACAAAACTAATAAATTATTTGTAATTAATCTAAATAAACATAATTTTGCATTTAAAGTTTAAAAAATGAAAACAAATAGAATTTTAAAATACTCGGTTTTTGGTGTATGTGCAATATTAATTTTGAATATATCTTCTTGCACTACTCAGCCAAAAAATGAATTAGCTGCTCCATCTGTAAAAAGAAACGAGATGTTAGATTGGTATGCAAACTCTTTAATTGTGCCTCAATACGCAAAACTTAAAAATGCGATAGATAGCCTTGATGAATCAGTTTCAAAATTTGATTCAACTTTGAATTTAACTCAATTAAATCAAACTCAAAGATTATGGAGAAATGTTGTTTTGGCATGGCATCCTTGTATAGTTTACGAATTTGGACCATCAGAGAAAAACGGGGTAAAATTAGGAGAAATAATTTCAGTTTGGCCTGTAGATACTGCGGGTATTGAAAAAGAAGTTAAAAATGTTACACTTACACATGTACCCAAATTTAAAGGAATATATGCTACAGAATATTTGATCTTCAATCTATCTAATATCGATTCTGATATAGTTAATAGATTATCAAAAAGCTCAGATCGAAGAAAAAAACTTAAACAAATAGTTAAGGAAATCAAAGATAAAATAAATATGGTTAATACAGAATGGCAAACATATAAACTGGATTTTGTTAAAAATGATGGAACCCAATCAGGAAGCTCATTCTCTTTACTTTACAATGAATTTGTGCATTCATATGAAAATGTGAAGAATTTTAAAGTTGCCATTCCTTTGGGGCAAAAACCAGGACTAACACAAGTATATCCTGAAAAAGTTGAAGCTTATTACAGTGGATATTCAAGCCAATTTCTTTCTTCTCATCTTAATTCTGTTTATAGATTTTGGGAAGGAAAATCTATGAATGGTACAAAAGGAATTGGTTTAAAAGATTATATAAACGGAATTTCAAATGGAAAATCATTATCAGATAGTACTGTAAATCAATGGAAAAAAATAGAAACTTCTTTGCAAAATATTCCACAAACACCTTTAAACCAAACTATTAAAAACAATAAATCAAGTCTGGAAAAATTGTTTGAAGAGCTTCAAAGACATACACGTTTTTTTAAAAGTGAGCTTTCTTCATTAATAGCTGTAAACATCACATATGCAAGTGGAGATGGAGATTAAATCAAATCGTTTTATATTATGAATATTTATTTATCAAATTTTTGAAAACCTATATAAGTAAAAGTGTTTTTGAAAATGATACGATTGCTAAAGAAATTATTGACAATCATTTAAGTTCACAAAAAATTTGGCTTTTAGAAGGTGAAATGGGTGCTGGAAAAACCACTTTCACAAACTCAATTTTAAAGCAGTTAGGAACAAATGATAAAGTAAGTAGCCCTACATTTTCTATAATGAATATTTATCTTTCAAATCATTTGGGAGAAATATTTCATTTTGACTTTTATAGAATCAAAGACGAAGAAGAAGCTTTAGAGATTGGAGTTGAAGATTATTTATACTCTAACCAATTATGTATTATAGAATGGTCTTCTAAAATCCCTAACTTAATTCCTGAAAACCACCTCAAAATAAGTATTCAAATTAATGAAAACAATGAAAGAGTGATAAGCATTTTGTCCAATGGTTAAAAAATAAAAAGTATTATAACTTAATTTATCACGACAAATTTGTTTCTAAACGTTTTTTCATCTGTAATTATTTCAAGCCAGTAAATGCCATCTTGAAGTTTGATATTTTTCAATTTAAAATCCAAAGACGAATTTTTTGCGAAAATCACTTCTCCTTTAATATTTTTAATTAAAATTGTTTTTGCGTTTTGAGGAATATTTTCAATGTATAATTCACCATCTTTATAAGGATTGGGCGAAACTTGAATCTCATTATTCAAATTTTGAAATGGAATGCTTAATTCTACCAAACTAAGTAAATTTGAAAAATCAGAATAACATCCATTTAAAATAGATTTAAATTGTATAGAAGAATATGAAAAATCTTTTTTACTTAAAGCAAACGATTGGTTGGTTTTGATTACCACTTCATTTGAATACCAAGCATTTGAACTTAAATAATTTTCTGTAACTATAATAGAATCTTTTTTTGGATTAAAAGTAATAACAGGAGTTGCGGGTTTGATACCACTTTTTATTTTAATTGAATTTGATTTGGGATAATAATAACCAGAATTGTTAAAAACCAAAATGTAATATGAACCTGTATCACTAACAATTAATGATTTTGAAAAAATAATCGGATCGCCCGAATTAGAGTTAAACCAAACTACGTTTTCTGCCTCTTCTGGCGCATTTAAAGTTACATTTTCTACACCTGCACACAAAAAATTATTTCCTGTTATAGAAATCTGAGGTAAGAAATGAGAAGCTTGAAAGTCTGTGCTTTTGTTAGATTTACATCCTGTTATTGTATTGAAATATTTTAAAGAATACAAACCAGTTTGCGTAATAAAAATGCCATTCAAACCATTTATCGAAAGTGGAATGTTGTCTAAAGTCCATTCGACAAAAAAAGATGTATTGGTTTTTAGGCTATCTTTTGTAGGTTTAGAAATTACGGGTACAATTCCTTCAAAATCAAAAGAAACACCATAAACTGAAGAATTATTACTCCAAATGCCATTTAAGCCTTTAACTTTTACTTCATAATTTCCAGATTGGTTAATTGATAAAACGGCAGAACTAGAAATAAAAACACCATTTCTAGACCAACTATATTCACTATAACCAATTGGGGCTTTTAAATATAAACTTTTGCCTATACAAGCAGGCATCGTTTGATTAGACATTATATTTGGGGTAGTAATTTTAGCAGAATAGGGTGTAGACGTACCAAAAAAAGTAGTTGTGTGTAAAGAG
>JAAFJZ010000162.1 GCA_013298205.1 Cytophagales bacterium | reverse complement strand
GTTTCAACAATGATGTCTTGTTTTTTCCATTCTCCATTTTTACCTGTACCGGTTTGGATAGGAAGTAGTTGGGTTAGTTTGGCTGTGATTTGCATAAGCTAAAATGTTTTTGTTATAAGTTGTCTAATAACTTCAAATGTTACTTTTATATCACTATTTAGAATTATTCTTTTTGTGTGATCAAAATTTCCTGAATGAGCAATCTTATTATTTCTGATAAAAATTAATTCCATTATTGATTTCAAATTATTTGTATCTCCTAAATGAGCACACAAGACTGCTACTAGCTTTAAACTAAATGAAAAAAACCCTTTATCGTTAGCATATTCAGTTTGATTTTTTTTGTAGTTCACGTACTGTTTGTCGTTTTCTTTAAATGATTTCTGGAAATGATAATAATCCTTCTCATATTCAAATTCAGAAATAATTTTATCGTTCTTTATTTCGTAAATAATATGTTCATTACTCCTATTATTTATAACCTTATTATTATTATGATAAACTATAGCCTTATTATTTTTCTTATCTAAAAAAGTATAATAATTACAATAGGCTTCTAAAATTTGAATGTATTCGAAAAGAGCAAAATCAATGGTTTTATTTGATTTACTTAAGAAAAAAGCTGTTTCTAATTTTTGCTTAATTAATAATTTAATATTTTTAAACTCTCCAATATCATCTTTTTTGACTTCCAAAAAAGTATTTTTGATTAATCTTGTTTTATAAAAAACATCTTTTAGGAAACTCATCTCAAAACAAGTATCAATTGCGGTGTAAATGTTAGTGATTGATTGATTTGTAAAACTTTCATCAACACTATTTTCGGGAGATTCTTTAATAATAAAACCATCTGCACCAGCATTTTGTAGTGCTTGCAAATTCCATATTTTATTTGTTGCAGAGAAAATTATTACTTGAATTCCATTATTATGTTTTTTGATTTTTTCTAAAATTTTATACCCAGTAATTTCTGTAAGTTTTACTTTCTCTTTAAAATCGTCATCATGAAGTCTTAAATCTAATATCACTAAATCAGCATCAAATTTTTTTACAGATTCGAGAGCCGTATTTTCAATCTCGATAGCACTTTTACCTTTAAATTCATTGCCTACAAAATATTTGCAATCATTTGGAATATCTTTTGTTATTTCATTGAAAATAACTTCCCATCCTTTGTTTAATTCATCATCAATAAACAAAACCTTGCCTTTATTTTTTAATTTTAAAGCTGAATTATCTGAATCAGATTTTTTACTGGGAAAACGAGCCTTTAAATACTTGAAATAAAGAGAACTGCCAATTGAGTTTCTAATCTCATTAATCTTGTCTGATTCGATCTTTAAAAAATTAGCCCACCTTAATATTGACCATTCATTGGCAATAGAGTGATGAGAACTATAATTGCCAGAGGGTTTGATTGAGATTTTACTTAAAAAATATTTTTCAAAATCAAAAATATTTCCTTGAGTCAAGATTTTATCTGCAACTTCCTTAAAACTATCGATGCTATGTTTTTGAGTAGA
Organism: Cytophagales bacterium; assembly: GCA_013298205.1. Lineage (GTDB taxonomy): Bacteria > Bacteroidota > Bacteroidia > Cytophagales > UBA9547 > JAAFJZ01. The sequence goes on along the minus strand of JAAFJZ010000162.1, from coordinate 4,654 downwards.
ATAAACATTTGATGTAAATAATATTTCACCCGCTTTAGTTATTTTGTTTATCTGATAAGGAGTTTCATTACCATAAAAAACTATTGGAGTATATTTATTATTAAATTCCAAAGTTAGTCTGATGTGATAAGCAATTTGTAGCCCTGCCAACTCAAGATAGTTTTCATCTGACAAGTTATAAGGCAGGAAAATTACATCGTATATTTTTTGAGGTAAAACATTCAATAAAAAATCGGAAGCTACTTTATCAAATGAAAAGTCTTCTTTGTTTAATGTGGCCGTGGTTATCCTAAAAGAAAATGCTTCACCTAAATTAGCCTTAAAGTCACTAATAAAAGTAGAACTTGTAATTGAGTCATTGTAGATTAATAATGAATTCATGAATTTAAAATTAGGTTATCAATATTTAAGTCGATCTGATTAGTTAATTCATTACCAAGTATTTTTTCCAAATTTTTAATTCTTCTTTCAAAGATTCGCTTAGGACTATTAGCACCTACATCATCAGTTTCTATTTCAAGATTGCTTTTTATCTGCCTATACAAAAGCAAATAAGAAAGCTTCCAATTTTTATTATATACTTCAAGTAAGTTTGTATTCTCGTCTTCTATAAATCTTTTTAAAAAAGGAATTAATAAATCGGAATAAAAATCGGAAGAATTGATATTGATTTGCTCAAAAGAATCATTAAAATAGGTTGTTTGACTAATACCACCACTAAAATAGATTAGTTTAATTTTTGTATTTTTTCCTATTCCATTAAGATAACTAATGCCACTACTTTTTAAGGCAGAACGGTGGACGATAATCAATTTTAATTTTTCATCAGGAACGAATCTACCCACATTTATTTGCTCCAAAATTTCTTTGCAAACATTTTCTTTAGGTAAATTAATTTCGGAAATTTGGCTCAATTCAATTACATCTTTTTCTTTATTAGGTAAGAATAGTTTTTGCCTATCAGGTCTGTCCTCTAAAAATAATACTTTCATATATAAAATTTAAACTTGTGTGTAAAGCCTGTTACTTCTTTTTCTTCAACTTGAATTACTTCGAAATTTGATACTATAGCCTTAACATTTTCTCCATCTGGAATGGCTTCTGTTTCATCTTTTAAAATTTTAATCTCTAAAAATTTATTTTTATTAAATTTTGATACTATACTATAATCACAAAGGCTAAAAATTTTACCAATAAATTTCATGGAGTCGCCTGCAAAAAAAATGTTTGGATTCTCTAAATCAATAACCTTTGTTGGATATGAATCCAATTGGGTAATTTCAATTGAAATGCTTTTTGAATCCTTTTTTACATCAAAATCAATTTTCTTTTTTGATTCGCTTTTTTTTGTGAAATCGTTAAAAATACCATCAATTGATTCAATTACACCTCTTGTATAAGTGTAAAAGTCTAAACCATTTAGTTTGTCAATTGTACTACTTTCTAAATGGTTTTTTTCAAGAAGGTATTCAATATTATTTCGAAAATTATCTTCTTCGCCTCGAAATTGTATTTCTGTTTTGAAAACATTTACTACGTCCTCAAAAAATATAATTTCTTTCCCATTTATTTTTTTTGACGGCCTTAATGGTTCTGGAATTCTAAATTCAAAAGGAAATTTTTTATCACCAGTTTCTTTTAAGTCGTAATTTTCTTCACACCATTTTTTTATTAAATTTTCAGGAAATTGCCAACCAATTTTAATGCCGTTTAAGCCAGTCCATCCAAACTTTGGGATGTCATTGATTAACTCTGCATTATATGGCTTAAATAAAAAATAGTTTAAAAGATTGTATAGTTTTCTATTATGATTTAGAATTCTCGAAAACTCAGTCCTTCTATTTTCGTCATTTAATTTTTCGTAAAAACTATTAATCGTTTCTAGAAAATCAGTTTTATCCCAGCTATGTGTACTAAATTTTAATGCTGTATTTTGCCGAAATTCATTTAAAAATGTAGTAACAAACTTAGGATTGTGTATTAAATACTTTTCCTTTTGATTTGAATGGTTATTCATTTTGAATTCATCAATCTTTTTCTTTAATCCCTCAATTTCGTTTAGAATGGTGTCATCTTTGATACTGATTTTTTTTAATTCATTTGCTGATAAAGTCAAAACCTTCTCTTTTTGAGAAGCATTCAACTTTTCAGAAATTAACAAATCTGTAATAAAATCTATTCTATTATTCATCAATATTTTTTTTCGGAAAGTAGTTGTTTTAATTCAAAATCTTCAACTATTTTCACATTACTTCCATAGTATTCATCCATTGCCTCTTCAATCCCTTCATTTTCCCAAATATCAATTATCTTATCAATTGGATTTTGCTTTACATTCAATTTTTCAAACCTCCCCTTCAACTTCACATACAATTCATTTTCCGCTCCCTTCACCATTTTTAGGTAATCAAGTTTGCCTGCAATCACATTTGCCATATCTGGCTTGCCTTTCTTTACATGGCTTTTGTCGGCAATGTATTGCTGTAAAAAGAATCCTGAGGCTCTTTCGTAACCATAACTTTCCCAGTAATACAGCCACATTCGTAATTGTTTGATATACCGATTATGTACGTTTACATTTTCGTTCACCACCAAGCCGGTAACTTCTTTGCGGTAGCCCTCTTTTTGCAAACGGGTTTTGCTTTCTTTGATGTGAAAGTTCTGCTCAGCAATTATCCTATGTAATTCTTTCAAAAAATCACTTTCTGGCTGGTACACGTTGTGCATAGAGCTAAAAGTAATATCATCGGCATAACGGCTGTATTGTAGTCCAAATCTTTTGGCTACTGCAGAAAGCAAATAATCTAAACGCTGACAAACAATATTGGTAATCACAGGTGAAGTAGGCGCACCCTGTGGCAATACGTTGCGTTTAACTTTTTCCCAATCGCCTGATTTGTTTTTGCGTTCTACTTCCATTTCGGTGCAGCACAATGAGGCCAAAATATTGGCAATATTTGTGCAACTTGATTTCTCTTCAACTGTTTTATTATTAAGGTTGAAAGGTTTAAGCTGGAAGCATTTCCATACTCTCGCCTGATCTATACTTGGAAAAAAATCTTTAAGGTCAATATTATATACATAATTGTTACCTACATGCAATTTGGCATTATCCACTATAGACCTGCCTTTCACGAAGCCCATAGCGGCATGGTGTGGCTCAAATATACATTGCAATACAAAACTCAGCGTATTTTGCAGCGATTTTAGCCCCTTTACTGGTGCATGAATGCTGCGTTCGGCACCTGATTTTTTCTTAATTTTAAATTCTTGATACCTTTTTGTAGCAATTTTTGGGTTGGCGTACCAAGTGAGTTGCTTTAATTCAAATGGAATTGCCTTTTCACCGTAAACAAGTGGTTTCGCAAAATTGAGCAAAAGGAGCAAATCTTCTCTAGTCTGCATTTTTTCAAAGGCAGTTCTGATTTGGTCGATATGTACTTTTTCTATTTTCATAATTATTTAAAAAGTAATTTGAAGCCTGCTGCGTTATTCTTTGTTTATGAAATACTTTTAACTACTTCGCTTTTTCACATCAAAGTAATTAAAACTTTAGCATTATTATCTATCATAAATTATTAAAATTATACACTTAATAATTATAAAAATTAATAAATAATAATGATTTAATTGTTTTTCAATTATTAAGTCTGATTTTGTCAAAAACTTTGTTAATAACTTAAAAACATTCATTTCCCAAATATTTGGGAAACACCCACCGATCTGAAACACCTTGCGGTAGCTTCCAGTGGGCACAAATCAATATCTTGCAGCAGGTTATCAAAGAACGATATGCAAAGTAATATTTAAACTGTGCAATACATCTGCACAAAAGTAATAAAATCTTTTAACTTTGTGTTTTTTGAAAAGCAGTTAAATAAATTATAAATGCTAAGCGGATTCAATTACATCATTTTATATAGATTAAAACTATGGCAACCAATAAAAATGCCTTTATTCGTTACAAAGTACTAGATCAATGCTTTCGCAATTCTGGTAAAAGATATTTCATAGAAGATTTAATTGAAGCTTGTGAAATGTTACTTTTAGAAATTAACCCTGAATCAAACGGAATAAGCCGAAGGCAAATATTTGAAGATATTGCTTTCATGGAAAGTAAAGAAGGTTGGGAAATTGAGCTTGACAAACTACGAGATGGCAAAAAAGTTTATTATCGTTATGTAGATGCAAGTTTCTCAATAAATAACATGCCATTAAATGAAGTTGAAATTAACCAATTGAAATCGGTAGTCGATATACTTTCTCAGTTTAAGGGAATGCCTCAATTTGAATGGTTTAATGAACTTGTACCTAAATTAAAACAAGGTATAGCATCTGAGGAAGCTTCGACTACAATTATAGATTTTGATAGCAATTTGTATTTGATGGGAATAGAACATTTAGGAACATTGCATAATGCTATTTTTTACAAAAAAGTATTATCTATAAGTTACAAACCTTTTGGGTGTGAAGCACCTTTTGATGTAATTATTCACCCGTATTTTCTAAAGCAGTATAATAATCGCTGGTTTTTATTTGGCTACAACCCTGAAAAGGATAAATATGATTGGAACCTTGCAATAGATCGTATCTTTTCAATTAAGGAATCTAAGGACGAATACCAAAAAAACACAATCTTAGATTGGCAAGAATA
>JAAFJZ010000161.1 GCA_013298205.1 Cytophagales bacterium | reverse complement strand
AATACTTTACTCAATCAAACTCCTTTTTCTATTAATCAATTTACAAGAGCAGATAAATTAATTACCCAAACACATTACACAAATTTGAGTGCTGATTATTCAATTTCAGATTTAAAAACACTGGGTGTAAGCATGAATCTTGGTGTAAACGCAGGAGACCAGCCAGAAAGTATTCGCTCAGTTTGGCTTACAGAAGCAAAAGTACCTTACCTTTACAGAGTTAGAGATTTTTCTGCTTTAAGTACTGGATATAATTCAGATGGAAGTATTTACTATCGAAAAACGTTTACTCGAAAAGGTGAGGACTTCTATCTTGGTGCATCTTTTTCAAATTCTTTAACAGAAAATACCAGTTTATTTAATGAAAATGATTTTTTGCCCATTGCTCCCAATGTAGGTTTGAGGAACAACTCTTCTATTTCGTTTATCAATACAAAAGTTAACAATCAAATCGGAATCGCTCAAATAGATTATGTTTTGCCTTATTCAGAAAAACTTTTGTTAGAAATGGGTGCAAAATCAACTTTAAGATCTATTAAGACAGATTTAAAAGCAGATAGTTTAGATAATCAAATTAAAGTTAATGACTTAAATCGGTCTAATATTTACAATTTTTTTGAAAATGTGAATGCTGCTTATTTTAATACAAAATACATTTTTAATCTCAAATACACCTTAATGGCAGGATTAAGGCTAGAACATACTTACATTGAAGGAGCTCTAATGCCTAATATGATTTCACAAACGAACTCTACAATAAATGGGCAAAATTACTTAAACCTCTTTCCAAATGTGGCATTTTTAAAAAAAATGCCCAAAGACCAAGAAATTAAATTTGCATATTCTATTCGCATAAGTCGCCCAGGAACAGATGCTTTAAATCCATTTCCTACGTATAATAATCCTTTAGACTTGCGATTTGGCAACCCTAATGTGAAGCCAGAATACACCCAATCTTTGGAACTTTCATACAATAAAAGTTGGCAATCCAATCATTTCCTAACCACAAGTTTATATTATAGATATATAGAAAATAATATTCAAAGGGTTCGCTCAGTTACAAATGAAGGGGTTTCGATTATTCAGTTTCTAAACACCCAATACACTCAACAATATGGATTAGAGTTTATTTTAAAAAATCAATTATTTAACTGGTGGAACATAACAACAAATTTGAATGTTTTTCAAATAGCTGTTTCAGGTTTTAATCTTACCAATCAAAATTTTACAGCAAATACCAAAATTCTCTCTAACATTAAGATTGGAAAAGGATTTGATTTTCAACTTTCAGGAAGCTATATGCTTCCACAAGCCACATTTCAAGGTACATTTCAAGGTTTTAATGGAGTAGACTTAGCAATTAAAAAAGAGTTTTTAAATCGTAAAGCTACAATTACATTAAATATTTCAGATATTTTTGATACCCGAGATATTCAAGTCCAGCTACTTAATAATGCTTTTAATGGTAGTTTTATGAGAAAAAAAGAGAGCAGAATTTTAATGTTGGGTTTTACATATCGCTTTGGAAAAGATGATTTAAAAACATTTAAGAAAAACAAAAAAATTGAATACAATACAGATGGTGGAAATGGAGGAATTTGATTGATTATTCTTGTTCTAAAAGTAATCTATCTAAATCATCATCTAACCCTAAATCTGAAGGCCTTTTGGCATTCGACTCATAAATAAATCCTTTTTTTGTTATCAAAACATACCTAGGAATATAATCGGCTTTGTAATTTGTTAATATATTTTCATCTTTCCCTTCTTTTGAGATCAAGTGAATTCCGGAAATTTGATTTTTAAAAACGAATTTTTTCCATCTCATCTCGTCTTTATCTATAGAAACATATAAAAAAACTAAATTCGAGTTTTTGCTATACTTAGTCTTAATCCTTTTGCTTTTACGCATTTCATCTCTGCAAGGAAGACACCAAGTAGCCCAAATATCTAAGTATACAACTTTTCCTTTTAAAGAAGAAAGCGAAACCATTTTGCCATCCAAATCTTTTAAAGTAAAATCAGTTGCTTCTGGATTTATGGTTTGAGCTGAAATTTGAAAACTAAAAAATAAAATCATGGAGAATATTAAATTACTGATTTTTAGCATATTATAAATTTAATTAATTTTTTATTTCAAATATAATCAAATGGATAGAATTCAATTGATTTCTATTAAAATTTATTTAAATCAATTTGCTCAATAATTTTCAAATCTATTACAATTCAAAAAAACATTATTATTAAATATGAATTCATTCAAATGGGTATAAAAAGTCAGAATTGATTAGCTTTGAGGTTAATTATTCTTTTGAAGTTTAAAGAATTATTTATTCATGCTAACAAAGCGCATTATTTTGGTTAAACTTTTTTTGGTTTTATTTGGAGTTTTGTATTTTACTCAATTTTCATTTTCTCAAATTAAAAATACTAAAAAGTACTTTACAGTAAATAAAATACAAACAACAAAAGGTATCAAAATTGAAAATGAAAGATTTTCAGAAGATTCTTTAAAAATATTTTTAAATCAAATTAAAAAAGTAAATCAATGGCAAAGTGATGGATTTCTGATGGCGAGTTTTGATTCCGTAACACAAAAAAATGATACTTTAACTTTTTTTTTGACTCAAGGTGAACTTTATAAACTCAAACAAACTAAATTTATTTTGAGTAATAAAAATTCAAAACAAATTCCATATACTATAACCAAAGAAATCGAAGTTATGCGCCTTTATTCGGGTATATTTTTGTATAACAAATGGCAAAAAAATATAAACAAGGTCTTGAACATTGCAGAAAATAATGGATTTCCATTTGCAAGATTAATTTTAGACACATTATATTTAAAAACTCAAGATTTACATGCTCAATTTGAAGTACAACTTGGTCCTTATATTGTTTTTGATTCGGTGAGAAATAATGGTGAAAAAATTTTAAAGCCATTTATTTTAGCTAAATATTTACAAATAGGAGTAGGGCAACCTTTTTCTCAAGCCAAGCTTAATTCCTCAGATAAAATTTTAGGTCAGTTGGCTTTTGTAAAACAAGATAAAGAATATGAAGTTAAATTTGAAGATGGCAAAGCTTCTCCTACATTTACTTTAAAAAACGCCAAAACAAATCAAATAGATGGAATAATTGGAGTTTTACCTAATCCCAAAAACAATAATTTACTTATTACAGGGGAGGCAAATGTTGCTTTAAGAAACCTTTTCCAAAGATCCATATCATGGAAAGCAGAGTGGCGAAGTTTTCAAGCAGAATCTCAAATGTTTAGAACTACTTACAACCATCCTTTTATTTTTAGATCTATTATCGAACCAAGTTTTAGATTAGATTTTTTAAAGCAAGATAGCACGTTTCGCACATTTGAATGGGTGATTCCAATATCTGCATTCATAAGTTCATTTGCAAAAGTTTCAGTTTTAGCAGGTCAAAAAAATACTGAAACATTAAGAAATCAAACACAAGTGAATACAAATACGATTTCTGGTTTTTCGGATAGCCAATTTATTTATTATGGATTTAATTTTAGTTATAATAATACAAGTTCATTATTTTCACCTAAAATAGGTTGGATTTGTTTTTTAGAAGGAATGGTGGGGAATAAAAAACTTTCAGGATTAGATAAAATTCCACTTGAGGCTAGAAAATCTTTAAATGAAAATTCATTACAAATTAAAATTAAGTTTACATTAGAGAAGTTTTTTAGTATTAAGGAAAATACAATCTTGTTTATGAAGTCTCAGTTAGAAACGATTCAAAACGATCAATTATTTTTAAATGAATTAAACCGAATAGGAGGATTTAAAGTTTTAAGAGGTTTTAATGAAAATTCTTTTTATGTTTCCGATTATTTTATTCAAACCCTAGAATTGCGACAATACACAGATGAAGACACCTATTTTTACACCTTTATTGATGCTGCATGGTATGCAAAAAGAATGAAATCAGAAAAATACAAAGAAGATTTTCCTTTAGGTTTTGGTGTAGGAACAAGTTTAGCTACTAAATTTGGCTTATTTAATTTTGCCTATTCAATGGGAATATCAAAAGAACAAAATATAGGGTTCAACCAATCTAAAATTCATTTTGGATATATAACAAGATTTTAATAATGATTCAAATTACAAACTCTTTAGGTTTTTTGTGGGCATTATGCATTACCATTTTTGCTATCCCTTCTATCATCTCTGTTGCTCACAAAAAAAATATATTAGATGTGCCTAAAAGTAGAAATGTACATGAATTATCTACACCTAGGCTAGGGGGACTGGCTATTTTTTCAGGTTTTTTATCATCCTTTACTATTTTTGGTAATTTCAATCTTGGAGTTCAGTATTTGATAGCAGGTTGTATTATTATTTTTTTTATAGGTTTAAAAGACGACATAGTAAGCGTTTCGGCTTTTAAAAAATTCTTTGTGCAAATATTAGCTACAGGAATTGTTGTTTTTATGGGCGAAATTAAAATTACAAGCTTTCAAGGTGTTTTGGGGATTTATGATCTAGACGAAGGGACAAGTTATGGCTTTACATTTTTACTTGTAATTGGAATTACAAATGCTCTAAATTTAATCGATGGCTTAGATGGGTTAGCAGGGTCTTTAATTATTATTTGTATGATAATGATGGGTTTTTCTTTTATGACTTTTGGAAGTGAAGGCTTGCTTTATTATTCAACTATTTGTTTTTGTCTTTCAGGGTCAATAATTGGCTTTTTAAGGTATAACTTTACACAAGCACAGATTTTTATGGGCGATACAGGGTCTTTGGTTTGTGGATTTATTGTCTCAGTAGTTTGCATTCAGTTCATCGAAATGAGAACAATTCCTAATGCTCCTGCACTAGCTACTTCCATGTTATTTTTCCCTGTTTTTGATACATTAAGAGTTTTTGCTTTGCGACTTATCAAAGGCCAATCGCCATTTAGCCCTGATAAAACGCATTTTCATCATTTGTTATTAAAAATTGGAATGACTCAAATAAAGGCTGTGATTTCGATGGTTACTTTCACTATTTTTGTTATCCTTTTTTGTATTACATTTTCAAATATTGGCTCTACTTATTTAATATTAATTCAAATCATATTTTTTGTAATTATTTTCATCATTTTAGAATTTAAGTTAAAAAAAGTGGTTATTACTCAAACAAAAATTAAACAGTTTTAAAATACGCTAATTATTTTGACTAATTATTTAAAATATTCATTTAAACTCATTTTTATTTTAGGAGTTTTTTTGATTAGTTATTTATTTTCAATAAAAAGTTATAGTTCAGAAAACATGAAATATGATTTTTATAAATATGACGATAAAAAAAGAATTTTATTACCTATTTTACCACAAGACTGGAACAAAGTAAATGTTATACACTTTTGTTTTGAACTAAATTCTAACAGTAGTGAACTAATTTCTTTTAAACTTTCGAAAGGAACCTATATTTATTTAGGAAATAAGTTAATATCTCACTCAAATAAAGTGGGATTTTGGAAAAATAATTTTTCCAAAATATGTTTAGAACAAAATTTAGATAAAAATAAAAAAATTTGGGTTAGTTTTTTTAATTCAAACAAACTTCCTGTAATTTCTTGTTTTAAGGAAGTAAGTAATACTGATGTAAATTTAACAAAAATTTATAAAATGGGTTTACATAAACATGAACCAATTGATGAAAGTTTGCTAATTAATTCTAGAAACAAAAAACAATATTTGTGGATTGCATTTGCTTTTTTGATAGGACTTTCAACTTTTATTTTTGATTGGAAAATGGTAACTAAAAATATAATTGTAAATCCCGATTTTTTAAAACAAGATTTAAGCATTAAACTTTATAACTCATTAAAATATATTATAACAAGCATGTTATTTGTTGTATTTTGTATTAGCGCATCATACATTCAAGCAAATCAAATAATAAATGTTTCCCAAATTTCTTATGTTGTTCTGGTTTTGTTTATATTTATTTTATTTAGACTTTTTTTGAGTGAAGGGATGTTGTCAATTTGGTCATCAAATATAGGGACGTTTACCTATTCACATACATTTGCTTCTGGGTTGTTGTTAACAAACTTTATTTTATTTTTGCTTTTAGGAATCAACACCTTATGTTTTTATAGAATTGATGTTCCGTTTTTTTATATATCAGTGTCAATATTGGGAATTTGGTACATTATTTTTCTTATTTTTAATTATAAAAAGTTTTTA
>JAAFJZ010000160.1 GCA_013298205.1 Cytophagales bacterium | reverse complement strand
TTTGCTTGCTCTTGAATAGGAAAAGTAGAGTAATAAATGGTACGGTCTTTAAAAAACTGCTGATGAACACTCTGTAGCTCTACGATAAACTTCTCACCTTTTTCGTTTTCGCAATAAATATCATAAACTGCTTTTCTATGGCTATTTGCTTTGCCCGATTTGTCTTTATCTTTAAAACTAAGGTCAAAAATTTTATTGTTTTCAGGCAATAAGCAATTCAAAAAATCTATGAGTTGTGGCTTGCTAGCCTCTTCACCAAAGAGTTTTTTAAATCCAAAATCGGTAAATGGATTGATATACTTGGAGTACATAGCTTATTTATTATGTTACAAATATAGGTATTTTGTTTTTGAAGTTTTAATAACTGCCTTAAATTGTAAATCCAGTTATTGGTTTCCTTTTAAACCAAAGACTACAAGCCTATTTAGCGTGTGTGGTTAGCGAAAAATAGCTTTTAAAGTTCAACTTATCAAAATTAGGATTTCTCTCGCGTAAAATCAATCTACTTCACGCCACCACTTGGTGAATGTTTGCTTATCATTTTTTAGGTTCACTTCTTCTCCTATCATAGGCGTAATAAGATTTAGGTTTTCGGTTTCATTATTTTTAATAATCAGTTCCAAAGGCTCTTTCCATGGGTGATTTGCCAACGCAAATTTTGAAGAATGAACTGGGAAAATACGTTTGACATTTAATTGTTTTGCGGCTTTCAAAATTTCATCTGGAAGTGTGTGAATGTATTTCCATTGCATATTGTATTGTCCATTTTCGAGAATAGCTAGGTCAAACGCTCCAAATTTTTCTCCTATTTCCTTAAAATGCTTGTCATAGCCACTGTCACCTCCTATAAAAATCTTCATACTGGGTGTTTGCAACACAAAAGAAACCCAAAGTGTCTTATTTCTTGAAAATAAACGACCCGAAAAATGCCTTGCTGAAACGGCATGAACTGTCAACTTTTCTGTTAATTCGATTTTTTCATTCCAATCTTTCTCAATAATGATTGACTTATCGTAACCCCAATATTCAAAATGTTCGCCTACACCAAGACCGCAAATTACTTTCTTTATTTTAGGTTTTAGTTTTTTGATGGTTTCATAATCCAAATGGTCGTAATGGTCGTGGGAAATGAATAGAAAATCTATTTCGGGCAAATCATCACTTGTGTAAATATCAGTTCCGTTAAAAGCTTTTACGCCAATGGAAAAGGGAGAAGCATAGCCGCTAAAAACTGGATCTACTAAAATTCGTTTTCCTTCTACTTGAATAAAGTACGATGAGTGCCCAAACCAAACTAAAACATCTTTTTTGGGGTCTAAATTTAGTAAATCGGTTTTTATAGATGGAATTTTTCCTTTGGGAATTAGGTTTTCTTTCTTTTTGAAGAAAAATTCTTTGCCGACATCCCAATAGCTCACGCCTTCAGCCAAATCAGGTGTGTGGCTGATGTTCTGAAAAGAACCGTTTTTGTAATTGGGTGATTTCTTAATTTTCAATAATCTTTCTCCAGACGGAAGTTTACCAAACTGTGGCAGTTGTAAAAAAAGGAATACGATTAATGATAGAATTAAAACAATAGTAAGGAATATAAGCATTTTGCGATTTTTCAATTTTAAGGTTTAGGTGGGTTGTGATTTAATTGGGTTTTTATTTAAAATAGAGAAAAGGAATTCATGCTCTCAAACGTCAGTACTTCACCTTAATTTCTTGATACAACTCTTGGGCTACATAATCTTTGCGTAATGGATGCCCTTGCCAATCGGCTGGCAAAAGAATGCGCCTCAAATCTGGATGATTTTCAAAATAAATGCCCATTAAATCATAGGCTTCTCTTTCATGCCAATCGGCTGTGCGCCAGATACTTGAAAGACTGGGTGCTTTGGGCAAAAAAACTTGACTTACTTCTTGAAATTCATCTTGATTTTCTATTGAATAATTTCTTGGAAGCCTAATTTTAATACAAAAATGATGGTTATGAATAATAGAATACAATCTGTAATCAATTTCAAAGCTTGATGTTGCAGGGGAATCAATGGCAGTAACGCAAGAAAGGCTATCGAAATAGGTATCTTTATTGCTTTTCAAAAATGCGCAAATCTCAATTAAAATATTTTTAGGCACAAAAATATAGCCTTGCAATGAACTAGAATTCATTTCTAATTCGTGAGAGAATGAAAATTTTTCATTTATTTTGGCGCAAATCTCTGTAAAGTTCATTTTTTATTCTAAAATTTACTCCAAAAATAAGAATTCAGTTAAAGAAGAAGTAGAAAAAGACTTAGTTTTTTTTACTTTTGTACAAAAGAGAATATATTCATGTGGTTACGCTTATCTAATTTTATCATCAAATACCGTTTATGGCTGGTTTTGAGCACATTGCTCATCACTGTATTCATGGGCTATGTAGGCAGAAAAGTAGAAATGACCTACGATTTTGTAAAAGCCGTACCTAATGACGACCCCGATTTGCTTTCTTATACCGCTTTTCAAGAAATGTTTGGTGAAGATGGCAATATGTTTGCTGTCGGCATAGACGATGAAAAAATATTCAAACTTCAAAATTTTAATAAGCTCAATAAATTAAGCGATAGTTTGGCAGCTATTCCTGGGGTGAAAAGCGTGATTTCACTTCCCAAAATCCAGTATTTGGTAAAAGATACTGCCAGTAAGAAATTCAAACAAGCCTATATTTTTGCCAATTTCCCACAAAACCAAGCACAATTAGATTCTCTATTATTTAAAGCCTCAAAAATTAAAATGTATGAGGGGCAACTGTATAATCCCGAAAGGCATTCAACTTTGGTAGCCGTGTATGTAGAAAAAGCATACTTTAATTCGCCTCGCAGAAAAGCTTTGATGAACGATATTTTGCTTAAAGTCAAAAACTTTTCTCAAGAAGCCAAAATCAAAACCCATTTAGCAGGTCTTCCTTATGTAAGATTTAATTTGGCTGGCAAAGTGCAAAAAGAATTCAAACTCTTTTTAGGCTTATCTGCCTTAGTTTCTTGTATCGTTTTATACCTGTTTTTTAGGTCGTTTCGTGCCGTTTTATTTGCAGGATTGGTTATAGCGATTACTGTGCTTTGGACTATGGGTACGATTGTGCTTTTTGGTTTTAAAATGAATGTGCTTACAGGAATGTTGCCCGCATTGATAGTCGTAATCAGTATTCCTAATTGCATTTACATGATTAACCAATACCACCAAGAATACAAAAAACACCGAAATAAGGTTAGATCTGTAACCCGAATTATCCAAAAAGTGGGCTTCGTTACCTTCATGACCAATCTCAATACAGCAGTAGGATTTTTTGTGCTCTTGGTTACCGATGTTACTGTGGTTAGAGAGTTTGGCTTGGTGGCTGGTATTTTGAGTGTCGCTACTTTTGTGATCAGTATAGTTGTGATTCCTTCACTTTTGATGTATTTGCCCAGCCCTACAGAAAGACACCTAAAGCATTTGGATAAAGAAACCGTAACTTCTATCAACACTAGCCTCAAGCAAATTGTATTTAAAAATAAAAAATGGGTTTATATTATCACAATTGTTTTAATTGGGACATCTTTTTACGGAATGTCTCGAATTCATCCTGTAGCTTTTATGGTGGACGATTTACCCAAAAATAGTGATGTAAAAACCGATTTGGCATTTTTTGAGTCCCATTTTAAAGGTGTGATGCCGCTTGAAATCGTGATTCATTTTGAAGATAAAAATGCTATTCTCAAATTGGCTAATCTTAAATTACTAGACCAACTAGATTCATTTCTCAAAACCTTGCCTCAAGTTTCGCCTCCAGTATCTGTACTAAATCTCGTAAAAGGCTCTACACAAGCATTATATAATGGCGATATCAACCAATACCGTTTGCCTTCCACTTTAGAAAAAAACTTTATCCTCAAATATTTAGCTGGCAATAAAGAACAAAAACCGATTTTAAAAAGCTTGGTAGATTCTACAGGAAAAAACTTTAGAATGACTATGAAAGTAGCCGATATCGGTACCAACAAAATGGATAGCCTTATAGGTCTTAAAATAAAACCCAAAATACAAGAAATATTTGGCGAAAAAGCCTCTAATGTCCAGATTACAGGCTCTACAGTTTTATTTTTAAAGGGGACAAAATATTTAATAGACGATTTAGGTCAAAGTTTGCTTATCGCATTTGTGCTCATTTCACTTATGATGGCATTTATTTTCACAGATGTAAAAATGATTTTGATTTCTATCATTCCCAATGTTTTGCCTATGCTTTTCACTGTAGGCGTGATGGGGATTTTTAATATTCCACTTACCACCAGTTCTGCGCTTATTTTTAGCATTGCTTTTGGCATTTCGATTGACAATACCATTCATTATTTAAGTAAGTATAAACAAGAACTCAAACTTAATGCAGGAAATATACGAATGGCGGTAGTCGCAGCACTTAAAGAATCAAGCATGGGCATGATTTATACTTCCATGGTGCTTCTGGTGGGTTTTGGTATTTTTATGTTTTCAGATTTCGGGGGCACTGTGGCTCTAGGATTGCTTACTTCAATGACCTTGTTTTTTGCTTTATTTACCAATTTGATTTTACTACCCGTTTTGCTACTCGCTTTGGAATCAAAAAAAGATAAGATGTCGGATATTTTAAAATAATTGCATTTTTTAAATATTTTTAACCCTTCATTTCTATTTTTTGCATTGATAATCAATTTGTTAAAATCATAATCTAAAAATATTTTTGGGTGTGCCCCTATCGGGTCGGGCTATCGCTTCAAGTCCTCGTTCGTGCCTCACCGTGGGCTTTTCGCTCTATCCCTCACACAAAACATGAAAAAAATAGATAAAGATTGTAAATGAAAAAGAAATTATTATTTAAATTAGTCATTTTTGCTTATCATTTATTTAAAAAAAAACAATAGTAACCATTATAGTTTTAAAAAATAAAACAACAACCTTTTACAAAAATAAAATCTGTAGTACTCAGAATTAAACTTGAAAAAACCACAAAATGCTCAAATATGCGGCTTAAGTCTTGTTAATGCGCTATCTAGGTTAAAATTAGGGCTTTAAAATGATATGTAGATATTTTCAAAAAACCTAAGATATCATAAAAATTAGATCAAATAACAAATATGGTTTTTTCCCTTTTCTCAATCATTGTTCCGAAGTATTCTAGGTTAAAACCTTGTGATTCTAAAAATGATTTGAATTGTAGCTCTTCTGAATCATTAATTGCGATTAGAAGTCCTCCGTTTGTTTGTGGGTCAGTCAATATTTGCTGCTGACATTCGCTAATTTTACTAATTTTATGTCCATAACTATTCCAATTCCTATTTGAACCTCCAGGAAAAGCTCCTTGATTTAGATAATGAAGTGCTTCTGGTATAATTGGTATTTTTTTGAAATCAATCTCTGCAGATAAATTCGCACCTTCACACATTTCGCATAAGTGACCTAACAGCCCAAATCCTGTAACATCTGTAAGTGCAGTTACGTAGTCTAATTTGCCAAGTTTTTCACCAAGCGTATTCAATAATACCATATAATCTCTTGCCACAAAAGTGTGTTCGGATTCAAGTATATTTTTCTTTTGCGCTGTTGATAAAATACCCACACCCAACGGTTTGGTAAGATATAACTTATTTCCTAAAATAGAGCCACTATTTTTTTTAAGATTTTTTATATTTACCTTTCCAGTAACCGCTAATCCAAATACGGGTTCAGGGCAATCTATGCTATGACCACCTGCCAGTGGAATACCCGCCTGGGCACAAATAGATCTACTGCCTTCAATGACTCTAGATGCTATTTCGGGAGCCAATTGATTGACAGGCCAACCTAATATAGCAATAGCCATTATAGGGGTTCCGCCCATAGCGTATACATCGCTTATGGAATTAGCAGACGCAATCCTACCAAAATCAAATGCATCATCTACAATAGGCATAAAGAAATCTGTGGTACTAATTATGCACTCACCATTTTCTAAAAGCATAACTGCTGCATCATCTCGGGTGTCATTCCCTACTAATAAAGATGGATATTGCTGAGTAGAAATAGTATTTGTAAGCAATATTTTATTCAGTACTGAAGGAGCAATCTTACAACCACAACCTGCTCCATGACTATATTGTGTCAATTTTACTTCGTCCATATTTATTTGTGAAATTTATTTGCCTCTGATATCAGAACATCCATTAATTTGAATTCATCTACAACTAA
>JAAFJZ010000016.1 GCA_013298205.1 Cytophagales bacterium | reverse complement strand
TTTCTGTACAACAGAAAGAATTACATTACCTATTGAGCCTTTTTGTTTTTCGCAAAGTGCTAAAGCTTCATCCGTTTTGTTGGCTTCTAAAGCATTTTTGATATTAATTACAAAATCTTCTACAGAACCAGAACCCGTAGCTTGACCAATAGTAAGGATTCTTTCAATAGAGAAAACGAAAGTCATCAATAACATTGACATCAAAATAGGCACGATTACACCACCTTTGTAAATCATACCTAAATAATTTCCTGGAAGTGGATGGTTGTTGTTGTCGCCAGCTTCAAAGTTACTTCCACTACCCATTACAAAAATGAATAATAAAACAGCAATGATAAAACAGATTATGATTGCTGCGGATGCGAATGCCGATTTAATCGGGTTTCTTTTGGTTGTTTGGGTTGCCATAATGTAAGAGAAATTAGAATTATTGATTTGATTTTTAAGGGTTTAAATTTCTTTTGCTCTATTTTCGCAAGACTATTAAGACTAAATTCAAAATAGCTTAGCGAAAAACTGCGTGAAAATATGACTCAAATTTAACTTATCCAACAGAATTACAAAAAATCATGGTAAATTAATATTAAAAGGTTATGATAGAGATTTTTGATGTTAAATTAGCCAAACACTTTGTATTTTTTTAATATATATTCTCTTCCGTAAAATGTACTTAATAAATACAATATGTTTTTGGCATTCCATTTGGATTTTAAAAAAAATGATCTAGATTTTGACAAATTTCCAATTAAATAATAATACCTTCCCATTGAACCGTAAATAGATTTCAATCCTTTTTTTACTTTTTCTGGATATTTATTCTTATAGTCTAATAAAATTTTTTTTGAATTGTTAAAATCATTCATGCGGTATATTTCATTTAACGAAAGGTTAGTTCCGAAAACGTGTCTTTTTAATAAATCTTGGTTAACTTTTAATGTAGCATTATTTTGCAAGATTCTAAGTATCCAATCATAGTCGCACATTCCATAAAAAGTTTCAAATAAGATATTTTTTAACTTACTTGAAATCATTAGAGTTCCTAAATAAACATTTTGAGATTTTTTGGATCGAGAAAGTTTAGCTAAAAATGTGGCATTTTCTTCAAAAAAAGAAAAGCTATTATATGCTTTTTTATATGATTTTATTTTATTTTTATTGATTTCTAATTCTATTATCTCATATCCACAAGAAATGACAGGAGCATAATTGAGATATTTTAACTGGCTAATTATTCTGTCTGAAACCCATTCGTCATCATGGTCCAAAAAAATAAAACAATTACCCGTGCAAATTTCTAGACCTTTATTTCTACCCATATTAGGTCCTCCAGAATTAATTGGATTCGAGATAAAAACATCAATAGGAAATGTTTTTAGAATTTCACAAGTTTGATCAACAGAACAATCGTCTATCACAATAGTTTCTATCGCAAAGTCAGTGTTTCTACCAGTTTGAGCAAAAACAGATTCTAATGCTCTAGCGATAGTTTTCTCTGAATTATATGTTGTTACAATTACAGAAACTTTTTGCATTGATTTATTTGTTAAAGATTTTATTTAGCAATTTCTTCTCCATTTAAGCCAACTTTCATACTTTCTTTTAGTAAGATTTTCTTTCCTCCTTTGGTAAATATAGTGCCGTCTGCGGAAACTTTTAAAACGCCTTCTAAAATTGTATTTTTTTCAATAGGAATGTTTTTTCCATCTTTAATTTGAAAAACTTTACCATTTATAAGTGTTACATAATTACTTGATGAAATAGGAATTTCTGTCTTTTTTGAATCAATTGAGTTTATTTTACTTAAAATTTCGCTAGTTCCTGGTCCGGCATCTAAATTTATTACATCACCATCTTTCAGAACTGCTTTTTTTCCCGTTTTGCTAATCGCAACACCTTGAACTGTTAGTTTTAATTTACCATCAACTATTGTATTTTCAGTTACTAAACTAGGTTTTCCATTTTTAATAACATATACTTTCCCTTCTTTCATAGCTACAAAAACATTTCCAGATGTTGTAGTTGTGGAAGGCGAAGCAATTTTCATTACTTTGATAGGCAAAGCATCAAGACCAAGCATTTCATTTTCTTTAATTTGTACTTTTAAGCCAGATTTAGCTAAGATTTCACCTAATGGACTTACCTTAGTTTGGCCTTCTATAATTTGCGTTTCTGAAATCAAAGTAGGCTTCCCATCTTTGTTTACCCAATAAAATTTGCCTTTTTTTAGAGTAAAGTAACTTGTAGGAATGGTTTTAATTTCTTTTTTCTGAATTTCACCCGCCATTGTGATTTTATCTCCATCGTTCATCATGTATTTTGAGCCATCTGCCAGATAGATATGGCCATGCTTGAATACCTTGCTTCCGTTTGGCAATACAATTTCTTTAGAAAGTAGCGTAGGTTCGCCATCTTTTACCATTAAAACTTTTCCGTCCCTAAAAATAAAGTGATCCTCAACTAATCTCAATTTTCTGCCTTGGTTATCTAAATTAGCTGATTTTGTCATTAATAGATCGCCACTCATAGTTAAAATATCTCCATCTCTAAGCATTAATTTGTTGGTATCAGAAACCGTAACCAAACCATTGGGTTGTACACTGCTTCCATCAGCAAATTTATATTCATCACTTAATGATTTGGCAATACCATCTTTCAATAAAAGTACTTTCCCATCTCTTTTGGTGAAACAATCGGTTAAATGATCAGATTTTGACATCAAAAGTTCACCTTTTTCAGACAAAAACTCTCCTTCTTTTAGTGAAAATTTGCTACCATCTTTCATAGTAATTACTCCTTGAGGAGAGATTTTTACCCCAGCCATATCGTACTCTTTATCGACTACAAAAAACTTTTTACCTTCATATCTCATAGGAATGTTGTTTCTCAGCATAATTCCATTTTCAGAAACTAAACCTGTTTTCCATTTTAAAATATCACCAGTGAAGCTGAGTATTTCACCTTCCGAAAGTGTAAACCTTAAATCTGATTTCACCACTTCACCCGATTTGGATATGCCTAAACCATCTCCCAAATCATCAAATTCTTTTACTTCTATTGCTTTATTTCCTTGAACTTTAAAAGTTTTTGCATCTCTAATTATATAACCTTCAAGTTTAGTGTAACGATCGGCAAGCAAAACTAAATTACCTTCTTTGGTTATCAATTCCCCATCTTTAATTTTCAATTTCGATCCATCATCAAATTTAACTTCACCATTTTTTTTAATCGTAATTTCTTTGCTTATATCGAAAGTTTCTTTATCTAAAGGAGTAAGAACTCCATTTTTTTCGATGATGTAAATCTTATTTTCTCTGTTTACAGCTCCACCTTTAAAAGTTTTGAATTCTACATTAATTAGACTAGATTCTTGTGAAAAAATCTTTGAATTAATTAGCATTACACAAACAACAAGATAGAAATAACGCATTTTCATAAATATTTAAAGTTTTTAAATGAATACAAATATAATTACTTTGTTATGAATGCAACAAAATAGACTCATTATTTTTGATTTTCGTTCTCTTAAATCACTCATAATATTTACATTTGCATACTTGAATATTTCCAGTAACAAATTTATATTTTAGTACAAATGAACTCATTTCGCAAACCATTTCTTTTTGAAAATAACAAACTATTTTTACTTTGGTGGTTAAGCATCTTAGCTGTTTTTTTATTAAATAATGATAATTTAAGCCTTTGGGATCAAGATGAGGCAGCTTATGCGGGTTTTGCCTTTAATATGGTCGAATCAGGAAATTGGCTTATCCCTGATTTTATGTGGTCAGCAGATCATAGAAAAACTCCTTTACACTTTTGGGCTATAGCAGCTAGCTATAAAATATTTGGTATTAACGAATTTGCTGTTCGCTTTCCATCTGTTCTTTCTATTTTACTTACTGGCTTTTTTTTATGGAAACTAGGCAAAGAAATAGTAGGTGAAAGTGTAGCTCGTTTGGCTACAGTAGTACTTTTATCAGGTTATTTCCTAGCCAATCTAGCCAAAATATCTGTTACTGATAGTTTGCTTTTGCTCTTTGAAACGGTTTCATTGTTAAGTTTATGGCTTGTTCTTTTGAAAGGAAAATGGAAATATGTATTTTACTTTTGGTTAGCATTTTCATTAGGCGTTTTGGTGAAAGGGCCACCGATCATCATAGCCACAATGGGTATGCTTGGCTTGGTTTTTATTTTTGATAAAAGGCGAATGAATCTCATTAAATTACATCCTTGGTTTTTTATGTCTCTGGCAGTTTTACCCCTGCTTATTTGGGGTAGATTGGTATGGTTAAAAGACGATGGTGTATTTATTAAATGGATGGTAGATTGGTATATTTTAAAACGTGTTTCGGGTTCAGTATTTGGGCAAACTGGTCCTCCAGGTTATTATTTAATTATTTTCTTATTAGGCTTTATTCCTTGGTTAGGATATTTATTTCCTGCATTTGTGAATATGTTAAAATCTATGGTCAACAAGCGAAACTTAGATGTTTACATTCCTATTCTTTGCTGGATTATACCTACTTGGCTTTTTTATGAGATATTACCTAGCAAATTGCCCTCATATTCTATAGCCGCTTGGCCAGCTTTGTCTATTTTGGTTGCGTTTGAAATTAAATCCATTTTGGAAAAACAAGCTTTCCGCTCTACATCTTCTAATATAGGCATAGGTTTAAGTGTTTTGCTTTCTTTTATGTTAAGCATTGTAGCTTTTTTAGCTTCATGGTTTGTTATTGAGAATTCGATATTGCAAATACTTTGTTATTTAGCTTCAGTTTTGATGTTTGTTCAAGTTATCTATCAATTTTATTTACTTAAAAAAAATGAAATAGAAAAATCAATTTTGCTCTGTTCTTTTTTTCCTAGCCTTTTTTTAATTATTCTTTGGTCTACTATTATGAATGACATTGATACCAAACGAGGTGCTACTCGTGAAGTAGCCTTACTTACTGATGTATATGTTGAGAATGGATTTCAAATTATAATGGGTTCTGATTATGCTTTGCCAAGTTTGCCTTTTTATTTAAAAATTAAAAAATTAGTACCGATTCAGTCTTCAAATTTAGATTTGATGAACGAACAAATGAAAGATCAAAATGCTAAAGCGGCTATTCTAAACCAAAAAGATTATCAATACCTTACAGATATTAACAAAATAGCACTTTTTCCCATTGGCAAATGGCATGTCGTTTCGGGTTGGGTAAGCGATATGGGAAAAACAGTTGACTACTTTGTTTTTATTAAAAATTAACTCCTGATCTTAATTTCAGAAAAACATCTTGAATCAATAATTGAAAATAAATACACATTTTACTAAATAGAAATATGAATTTCACCATTTCACCCACACCCATCAAACCCAATACCCGATCATTTCTTCCTGCCGATTTTCAAATTACAGATTGGGCTGGCTTGGAGCTTTTTTACAAAAACTTAGTTTCGAGAGAGATTACTAATATAGACGAACTAAAATCTTGGATGCACAATCGTTCAGAGCTTGAAGAAATAATAAGTGAAAGAGGTGGCTGGAATTATATAAAAATGACTTGTCATACAGACAACAAAGAGTATCTAGCTGATTATGAGTTTTTTATTAATGAGATAGACCCGAATGTAAGCAAATACAACAATGATTTAAACCAAAAATTTATTAAAATACCATTTATAAGTCAACTTGTAGGCAAGGAATGGGAAATTTTAAAACGAAATATCAAGAAAGATATTGAGCTTTTTCGTGAGGAAAATATTCCTCTTTTTACCGAGATTCAGAACAAACAAAAAGAATATGGTCAAATAGTAGGCGCTATGACCATACAACATGATGGACAAGAAATTACATTGCCCAAAGCGTCTGATTTTTTAGAATCTACCGATAGAAAACTCCGAAATGAAGTTTATTTAAAAATTCAGGATAGGCGTTTGAAAGAAAAAGACGTTTTGAATACACTTTATAGCGATTTGATTCAATTGCGCAACAAAGTGGCCCATAATGCGGGTTTTAAAAACTTTAGGGACTATATGTTTGTGGCAATGGGGCGTTTTGATTATTCGGTAAATGATTGTTTTGCTTTTCACCAAGCCATTGAAACCCATATTGCTCCGATTACGAATTCGTTCTCCAAAGAAAGAAAAGATGCATTAAAATTGGATGTTCTGAAACCCTATGATTTGTCGGTAGATAAGCAAGGGAAATCGCCTTTAAGACCTTTTTCCAGTAGCCAAGATTTATTAAACAAAACCATAAAATGTTTTGATGCGATAGATTCTAATATTGGCAATTCCCTCAGAATGCTTGAGTCTATGCAAAGATTAGATTTGGAATCAAGAAAAAATAAAGCTCCAGGGGGCTATAACTATCCTTTATACGAAAGTGGAGTTCCGTTTATTTTTATGAATGCGACTTCCAATTTCAGAGATATGATTACGCTTTTGCATGAAGGTGGCCATGCACTTCAATCTATTCTTACCCACGATTTGGAGCTAATAGATTTCAAAAGCTTCCCCTCAGAAATTGCAGAATTGGCTTCCATGTCAATGGAACTCATTACGATAGACCATTGGGATATTTTCTTTCCAGATGCAGAAGAATGCAAAAGAGCCAAACTCAAACACCTTGAACAATGTTTGGAAACCTTGCCTTGGGTAGCCATCATAGATAAATTTCAACATTGGGTGTATGAAAATCCGAGCCATAGTTTGCAGGACAGGGAAAGTAAATGGCTAGAAATTTATTCTGCATTTTCATCTAAAGAGATAGATTGGAATGAATTAGAACATATCAAACCATTTGTTTGGCAAAAACAATTGCATTTGTTTGAGGTTCCTTTTTATTATATTGAATACGGAATGGCTCAACTTGGGGCTTTGGCTGTATGGAAATCGTATAAAGAAAATAGTCAAAAAACGATAGAGAATTATATGCAAGCACTTTCTTTGGGTTATACAAAAAGCATAGGTGAGGTTTACGCTGCTGCGGGTATAAAATTTGATTTCTCAGAAGATTATATCAAATCTTTAGCGGAATTTGTAAAAAATGAGATTATCAAAATACAAAAATCTGCTTAAACATTAAAAACTAAGATACATTGGCTGTTTTTTGGATTAAATTAAATACCTGAATAGCCAATATATCTCTTTCAAAATATTTTTCAGCTAAAATTCTTGATTTTTCTCCTATTTGTTTACGCTGACTTTCCTCCAACTCAAGCAACTTAACTACATGATTAGCAAATTCATTTGTATCATCAAATTTTGCGTTTTGAAGTGGAGAAATGAAATTGAGGTATTCTTTTTGCCAGCCTTCATAATTACAACAAACGGGTAAGCCACAAGCCAAATAGTCAAAAAACTTGTTTGCGCTATTGGTTTCTAAAATTTTATATGGCGCAAAAGTAATCAAGCCCAAGTCTGCTGCTTGCAAATAAGGTAAAAGTTCTTTTTTGGGAATAGAATTGATGAATACAATATTTTTTAACCCTTCTTTTTTACTCATATTTTCAATTCCCTGCCTTTGATTTCCATTACCTATCAAATAGATTTTGTATTTCAAATCTTGCTTTTTGTCTAATATCTTGGCTACATCTATTATGGCTTCACATCCATTTGCACGTCCGATTGTGCCTGCATATAAAAGCAAAAAATAATCAGTTGGGAAATTTATTTTATTTTTGGCTTCTATTTTATCAAAATTAGGTTTTAAAAAATAAGTATTCGTGCCGTTATGGTTTACAGTGATTTTTTGTGAAGGAATACCTTTATTGACAATTTCATTTTTCATTCCTTCAGATAAAGCAATAATATGTTCTGAATGCGAATAAATTTTCATTTCAAGCCAATATAAAAGTTTGATAATAAGCTTATTGCGAATAATCCCCATTTTTATCGGTACATCTGGCCAAATATCTACAGTTTCAAAAAAATATCTAATGCCTATCGTTTTTTTTAACATAAGAGCCACAACTCCAATAGAAAAAGGTGTAGAAGAAGCATAAAGAATATCATTTTTGCTCATCCTAGAAAAAAGATAAAAATAGCTTAGCCAAGCGAATTTAATAAAAGAAAAAATACGAGCCCCAAAGCCCATATAGTGAGAATACGATACAGGAAGCACGACAACTTTTACCTTATTGTAATTTAATTGCGTGCGTTTATTTGGAAAATTTGAGTCAAAATGGGCTTGAGAAGTAACTACTTCAATATCTACATTTTCTTTTTCAGACCAAATTTTGGCAAAATGTGCAGATCTATCATTGCCAAAACTGGTTTCATTTGGCGGATTGTAATACTGATGTAAGTAAAAAATTTTCATTTATTTAACATAAGATTTATTAGGTGTTAAATTGTGAAATTTTAAGATTGAATTTTCACAATTTTAGCTTTAATGTTTTCTTATTTATTTAGAAAATCATTAATAAAATTAATCCAAAGCTAACCCATCTTTTATAAATTATAAATATTTATACCAAAATTGAAACATGAAATATAATTAACTTTTATTTACAAATGTTTCAAATTTATTTAAAGCATTTGTATTTAGGATTAATCATTTGAATGAGTTTATACTTAAATTTTTGAACATTTTTTTCATGATTTCCATTTCAAATATTTTTAAATCCCAAAAAATACATAATTTAGCATCAAAATTATGCAGTAAAACACTCCTTACAAAACACTTACATTTATGACATTTTGTTTAGCTATGAAACTCAAAGATGGTCTAGTAGCCATCGCTGATACAAGACTTACCTCAGGAAATGAAACTACAACTGCGAAAAAAATATTCAAATACGAACAATCTAAGCATTCATTATTCATTTTAACCTCGGGATTAAGATCAGTAAGAGATAAAGCGATTACATATTTTGATGAAGACATAGAAGAAAATTTTCAAAAATACAACAAACTTTATAAAGCCGTAAATGCCTTTGCTAAGCAATTAAGAAGGGTTGCAGACGAAGATAAGCAAATATTAAGGGAGTCAGGTTACGATTTCAATTTGAATTCAATAATAGGTGGTCAATTAGAAAATGATGCTGAACCTAAGCTATACTTAGTTTACCCACAAGGTAATTGGGTTGAAATCGGTGAGGCTTCACCTTTTGTGATTATAGGAAATTCAGGTTATGGAAAACCAATTTTAAATCGAGTTGTAAAATATGAAAGTTCATTAAAATTTGCTTTAAAATGTGGTTTTCTTTCTTTTGATTCTACAAGAAAAAGTGCAAACGATGTTGATTTTCCAATAGATGTGATGCTTTATAAAAATGATTCTTTCGAGATTAATGAGCATCGTTTTGAAAAAGAAGATTTAACAGAAGTTTCCCAATTGTGGGGAAGTATGCTTTCGGAGTCAGTAAAAATTATACCTGAAGATTGGATGTCATCTATCATTAAGGATTAAAAATTTATTATAACCATTCATTTTTTTCAAGACCTCATTTTTTTAACTCTTTTTAACTTCAACTTGAGTTAAAAATTTGCAATTGTAAATTTGTCTTCTTTGATTTTAATTTTTAAAATGCCTAAACATGATTAAGTTTTCATTGAATAAAATACAATTCTTGTTTTTAGGTTTAATAATATTTTTGGGTTGTAATAATAAAAGTGATAAACCGAATCTAGAAAATGTGCCCATAGAAAAGTTGATTTTAGGCACATGGCATTTGCTAAATATTGACCCTATTAATGAAAGCAAAAAGAATGCCCAGCAAGACGATTTGTTGACAGAAGCTAATGATAATGAATTAGTTGTGCAAGGATTAATTATTTCTTTTTTCCCTGATAGTACTTATACAGAAATAAAAGGAAATGGAGAGTATGAATTTGGTAAATGGTATTTTATAAACGATGGTGAATCTATTTGTTTTATTTCGAATGAAACAAAGAACGCAGTTTTTGCAAGATTTGAATTGGAAAATAATAACTTAAACATCAATTTAATTAATAAAACCAAAAACGCCATAATGAAATTAACAAAGCATTTTGATATTTTGGCTGAATATAAAAAAGACCCGTTTTATTTATCCAATAATTTATGGAGAATCAAACCCAATCAATCGGAAAGTAATGAACAACTGCATGAGCGTTTAGGAAATTATTTTAAACACTTAGCATATTTATTGAAGTCAAGTAGCATAAGAAATACATCTTCAATTTCATTTGTTTTTTCAGAGGGAATTGTAAAAATTTATAATGGAGGAATTGGAGTTTTAAATTTCATACCCATTTCTTGGGAGAAAACTTTTTTTAACGAGGACGAGGCTAATATTGCGTATAAAATGTTTCAACGATATTTGTTTAAATCTGATTACCATGGAGCTTCCTCAGGCGACTGGTATAAAGACGATTATGACATTTTAATAAGTATATATGGTGATGTAAAGTCAGGTAAGTTTCCTAAAAAAGAGTCGATTTAATCTTTAAACTAAAATTACATTTTAAAAAACAATGAACCTAAAAGACTAAATTTTATTGCCTTGCAGAAAATCTTTTACATTCATTTTTCTCTTGCCCTCTGCTTGAAGTTCTAAAATGGAAACCACTCCATTAGCTGTACCTATATAAATAAAAGTTTTTTGATCTGTGTAAATTTCAGCGATTTCAAGTTGTTTTTCAGTATCTGTTACAATTTGTGTTTTCAATATTTTATATGATTTCCCATTGATTTGAGAATACGCACAAGGAAAAGGATTGAGCCCACGAACCAAATTATGAATTTCTCTTGCCGACTTCCCCCAATTGATTAATCCATGCTCTTTAAAAAGCTTAGGTGCAGACTTTTCTTGTAATTTTTCTGCTTGCGGAAAAGTTTTAACATTTTCATTTTCAATTGCTTCCAGCGTTTTTACGACCAAATTTGCTCCTTTGTGCATTAGCCTTTCATACAATGAGCCAGTAGTATCGTCAGCTAAAATGTTTTCTTTTTCTTGGAAAATAATTTCTCCCGTATCAATTTCTTGTTTGAGAAAGAAAGTCGTAACGCCCGTTTCAGTTTCACCATTGATCACTGCCCAATGAATAGGTGCGGCCCCACGATAGTCGGGTAGGAGAGAGCCATGCAGGTTGAAAGTGCCTTTTTTTGGCATTTGCCAAACTACTTCTGGTAGCATTCTAAAGGCTACAATTACAAAAACATCCGCATTTATGGCTTCAAGTTGAGCTAAAAACTCAGGATTCTTTAGCTTTTCTGGCTGCAAAATTGGCAATTGATTTGCCAAAGCATATTCTTTTACTGCTGAGAATGTGGCTTTTAAACCTCTACCCGATGGTTTGTCTGTAGCTGTGATTACGGCACCTATTTCATATCCATTTTCAAATATCGCCTGCAAAGATGCCACAGCAAACTCGGGCGTGCCCATAAAAACTACTTTTAGTTTTTTATTTGTTTTCATATTCCGATAGTTAAGCTACGGTGAGATAAAAATTCGTATTCTTTGGGTTCATTGCTAGCTATTACAATGATTTTGTTTTTAAGACTCAAAATATGGGTTTTATAAAGTTCTACACTTTCTTTATCTAAATGAGAACAAGGTTCGTCTAGAAAGATAAAATTAGAATTGGAAGCCAAAGCAAGCCCAAGTTTGAGCCTTTGTTTCATGCCAGAAGAGTATTCTGTCAGAAATTTGTTTGCCTGTCCTTTTAAATTCCATTTTTCCCAAAAAAGGTTTTCTTGGTTGATGTCTTCAAAGGTTTTGAATTTAAAATGGAAATCAATCATTTCTTTCGCTCTAAACTCTTCTATAAGCTCTACATAAGGCGCACAATAAGAAATATGCTCGAAAACTTGATTTATTGGTATTTTTGTTTCAACAAAATGGGAAATATTTCCTTCGTTTGGCGAAAGGATATTTGCTAATATTTTGAGCAAGGTAGATTTTCCACTACCGTTTTTCCCCTTGATAACCAATACTTCATTAGAAGCAATTTTTACGTCAATTTGCCTAAAACACCAGTTTGAATGGTATTTTTTACCTATATTCTCAGCGGTAATTTCTGCCACTTTTATTTTGTTAATTCTTTATATAGATTATTCGCTTTATAGATATATTTCAAAGCTCCTTTTATCCCTTCCGAATGTAAGGAAACGCTTCGGTTGCTTTTGTCTAGGTAAATATACCTTCCTGGCAAACTTTCTATATTTCCATCAAATACTAAACCTACTACTTCTTTATTTTTATTGATGATTGCGCTCCCTGAATTGCCACCTATGATGTCGTTGGTAGAAATAAAGTTAAAAGGGATGGGCAAAAGTTTTGCAGGAGGATTGAGCCATTTTTCAGGTAATGACCAAGGGAATTTGCCTGAAAAAGCTTCAAATCTTTCATACATTCCATAAAAATGAGTTTTTTCCGGAGCGATAGTACCGTTGTATTCATAACTTTTCATCACACCGTCTGCTATGCGTAAAGTAAAAGTAGCATCAGGAGGAAAAGTTTCCCCAAAAGCTTCAAACAAACTAAAGGCTAGTTTGGCTTTAATTCCATTTTCTTTTTCTTGTAATTTATCATATTCAGAAGATAATTTTTTCCATTCTGGTTGGGCTATTTTGGCCAAATTTAAGATGGGGTCATCTAACTTTAAGATTTCATCAAAACTTAAATCAAAGAGTTTGGCTGTAAAATCAGCATTCCAAATTTTAGTATTTGACAAATTAGGCTCGGCTATGGCGATTGCTTTTAAATATTCAGTTTCAGGCCTCAAATACGCTTTTGCTTCTTTAATATGTGCAAGCAAATATTCGCTATCTAAGCTAGCAAGTGAAATAGGTTTTTGGCTTAATATTGAGTTTTTAAGCTTGAGCAAAGCTATAGAATCTTTAGAATACCTTAGCGTGTAAGCATATTCCATCATTTTATATGCACGATTGAGCGATGTACTCATATAACGATGGGTACGAAACACAAAATACTCTTTATAAATGGCACTCATTTCTCTTTTTGTTTTCTCTAAGTCTGTCCAAGGATTCGTGTTTTCAAGTTTTGACAATGCCTTGGTTTTAAAAGATTCTTCAAATTGTCTTTTTCTTGAAACAACATTAGTATCTGTTAAGCCAGAAAGCATTCCTTTGTACGCTTTTTCAGCATTTTTGAGTGTGAACAAAACATTTAACAAGCTATCGTTGGGTGTAGATTTAAAAAAAGACTCTAGAGCTGTAATTCTGTTTTGTAAAAATGTAATTTGCATAGGCAGTAAAAAATCTCTATCAAAATACAATTGAGAAAGAGTATGTAGCCTATCTGTACGCCCTGGGTTGCCGATTACAAATAAGGGTTCACCACTTTTAGGACCGTTTTGGCTAAATTTAAAATAATTTTTGTTCGCAAGAGGTTTGCCTTTTTCATCATAAACCCTAAAAAAAGCACAATCAAGGTTGTATCTCGGATAAGTGAAGTTATCTGGATCGCCTCCAAAAAAGCCAGCCTGATCTTCAGGCACGAAAACCAAACGAACATCATCATATCTTTTATAACCCATTAGGGAGTATTTTCCTCCTTTATAATAGCTTACAGGCGTAATGATCAGGTTTTTCCAAATTTCTTTTGTTGCATATTGAGCTACAATAATTTTTACAATTGAATCAGTAAATTTTTGTTGGCTTGTGTAATTATCAAATTTATTATTTGATTTGTAAGCTTGAATTTGTGCAGAAATGTCTTCCAAAACCATCAATTGATCTATAAAAAGACGAGGGACTTTTCGTTCTTGCGAAATCGTTTTGGCATAAAAACCCGTTTGATCAAAATGTTCGTTTGCTTTTTGAACGGCTGTAGCCGATTGGCGAGCGCAATGGTGGTTGGTCATTACAAGTCCGTTTTCACTTACAAATGATGCAGAGCAATAGTCAGCAAATTTTAGCGCAGACGTTCTTACATCTTTAAACCAAGAAGTGTCAGGTTTAAATTGATATGTTTTTGAAAAATATTCTAAAGGTGGATTTTCAAAAGTCCACATTTTACCTAAATCATAGCTAAGTTCAAAATCTTTTGTATTTTGAGAAAAGCTATTTTGGCTAATGAACAAACTTAGAGAGAATATAAAAAGTAGCTTGTATATTTTCATACAAATAATTATTAATAGGAAATAAGGCACGAATATAAATATTTATATTTTTTTAAGCCTATTAAATTGAAAGATTTGAGCTAATAGATTATTTTTGAATTTAAAGTAGTAAATATTTTTAAAAATAATTTTTCATTTCAAATATTAAACTCTATTTTTGTACAATATTTATAAAATATTGAATTTTTGCCATGATAAAATTAATACATATCAATAAAATGAAAAAGTTAGCCATAGTATTTCTTTGCTCCCTTTCTTTATCTGCAAATTTTAGCCAAGTTTTTGCACAATCTATTTTAAAATCTAATCTTATTAAGTCATTTTTTCCTTTTTCAGGAATTGGAAAGCCAGTGGATTTAGTAAGTGGAGATATTAATTTAGACGGTAAACCAGATTTATTTGTTTTGTCGGGATCTACTTCAAACGGTTTGTCTTTATTCTTAAATAAAACCTCATTGCTTGATCAAACAAATATTCAATTTGAAAGTCCATTTCCTTTTAATACGGTCGGTGGAAAACCAACTGGTATAGATATGGGTGATTTGA
>JAAFJZ010000159.1 GCA_013298205.1 Cytophagales bacterium | reverse complement strand
GTAGGTAAATGATTTCCATTTTCTACCACCAAAGTAGCCCAACCAAAAGCTTTATATTTAGCTTCAATATTCAAAAGAGACATTACCTTGTCAGTAGGTCCATCTATTTGTTGACCATTTAAGTCGATTGCTGCTATCAAATTATCTACTTTACAATGTGCCGCATACATTGCAGCTTCCCAAACTTGACCTTCTTGTTGCTCACCATCGCCCATCAAAACAAATACATTTTTCTTATCTTGATTTAGTTTTTTTGCTTGAGCAGCACCGATTGCTACAGAAAGACCTTGACCTAGAGAACCTGAAGCTATACGAATACCTTCTAAATGTTCGTGTGGTGTAGGATGACCTTGAAGCCTAGAATTTATTTTTCTATGTGTTGATAATTCTTTTACTGGAAAATATCCGCTTCTTGCCAAAACACTATACCAAACAGCAGAAATGTGCCCGTTTGATAAAAAAACTAAATCTTCATTTATAGCATCTTGATTAAATTTATTATCATGTGTAATTAACTTAAAATACAAAGCCACAAAGTACTCTGCACAACCTAAAGCTCCTCCTGGGTGACCACCTTTTGCTCCGTGCACCATTCTTACAATGTCTCTACGTACTTGAAATACGATGTCTTCTAGTTTTTTAATTTCTTCTGTTGTGTATGGCATTGATTTATAAGTATAAAATTGAAATTTGATTTAAAAAAAATATTTTTCTTTAACGAGCGACTTTAATTATTTCTGATAACTGTTCTGTTGAAATTTGTTTTGCGATTATTTCTTTTTTATCATTTAACAAATACATTTGTGGCGTACTTACAATATCATAAAATTTCCTAAATCCACTGGTGTTATAAGGATCTATAACGTTTATCCAAGACTGTAAACTGTATTTTTCAACTGCTTTTTTAACTTTTTCAGCCTCTGGCTCCGTGCAAACACCAAAAACTTTAACACCTTTGGAAGCTAATGTATCTATTGCTAGCTTCAATGCTGGAGTAACTTTTTGACAATGACCACATTCAGGGTCCCAAAAATATACAACTGTAAATTTTGATTGAACATCATGCAAAGAAATATACTCACCTTTCATGTTTTGTACTGTAATATTAGGTGCTATTTTACCAATTAGAATGGGTTTTAATTTCATTGCTTTTTCTTTGATCTTGGCTACTTGAGAAGAATCGAGCCAATAAGCTTTGTCTTTCATATAATATTTTTCTGACAAATGAACAAATACACCATCTGCTCCCATCAGTTTTGATGTTTCATAGTTGTATGTAATCCAAAACAAAATAAACTTAAACATATCTGATTTGGGTGGGGCTTTTGAGAGTAGGAAATCAGCTTCTTTATTTACAGAATCTGGAGCTTGAAGTGTCATATTTTCAAGATAGTTTTTCATTTTTGTAAAAAAAACATTTTGATGTGTTCTGACCAATCTATCGTCTGTAAAATCAAAATTGTCCCAATAATGCTTTTTATAGTAATTAAATTGAAAAAGAGAATCTTTTCTTCCATTTGACAAAGTAGGTGCTTCAGGAACAACTGGCTCAATCATAGATTTGAATATGTGAGCTAAAAAAGAATTGGGTTGATTTTTTACGACACTGCTTCGGTAATCTTTGATTTCTTGATCATATTTTATACCTAAAGTTTTAATTTCTTCAGTTTTTTTAGAATCATCTTTAACTTTTTCATAAGATTTAGACAGAGAATCCAATTTCTTAGACCTTGGAAGTATAAATTTATTGTAAGCAAACAAAATGTCATTTTCTGGAGAATTCTTAACTTTCATATTGGAAATGAAATCTGTTGAATCTGTTTCTAAACTAAAATTATTTCCATCAATTACAAACTCAAAATAATTTCTAGATGGTAGCACAAAAAGATACATTCCATGAGGCAATTTTTTGTTACCTTTAAAAACAAAATTGCCTTTACTATCAGACTTAGCAGAATCTTCTAGATATGTATTGTTACCGAAATAATATGCAATTTTACAAAACTTATTATTTACACCTTTTACTCTTATTTTAATTTCATATTTCTCCTGAGCTATTAAAGAAATTGAATTGAAAATAAAACAAATAGCAATAAAATAAATCTTGATTATAGAGCTTTTTCTTGTCATGTGTTTAAGGATTTTAAAATTTGGGTCAAAAATATATCCTTTTTTCATTTGAAAGAAAGTTTTAGATAAAAATTTATAAATTAAGTACCAAATTTAATTTTTTATCTAAAATATTGATCAGATTTAAACTAAAAACAAATATTTTAAAATTTAGGTAGTGTGTTAAAATATTTATTACGAACTTTGCGTTTTGGCTGATGTTGTACTACATCAAATATTTATTGTATTAAAAACGAATGAAAAGCATATTAATTACGGGTGGTTTAGGGAATTTGGGTTCGTGGCTTACAAGTCATTTTGTTGAAAAAAATTTCGAAGTAACTGTTCTTGCCAAGAATTTAAGACCAATTTTACAAAATTTATCTTTTAAGTATATAGCTTGCGATATTAGTTCTTTTCAAAGCTGTCAAACAAAAATAAATCCAGAAGATTTTGATTATGTAATTCATGCAGCTAGTGTAAATGACGGGTTTGTTGATAATTACTTTCAAAATTCACTTTCTGTAAATACCCTAGGAACTAGAAATATACTTGAAGTTTTTAAAAATTCAAAAAGACTAACCCATTTTATTTATCTTTCTACTTTCCAAGTTTATGGAACTTACAGTGGTTATATAGATGAAAGTACGAAAACAGAACCCAAAAATGATTATGGAAGTACGCATTTGTTTGCAGAATATTATGTAAAACAAATGGGATTTAGCAATAAGCTTCCTTTTTCAATATTAAGGCTTACAAATAGTTATGGATGTCCAAAAGACATTAATTCTTCTAAGTGGTATTTAGTTTTAAATGATTTGTCTAAAATGGCATTCGAAAACCAAAAAATAACTTTAAAATCAAATGGATTAGCACCTCGAGATTTTATATGGATGGGAGATGTTTGCGAAATTATAGAAAAATTATCTACAAACCCCGCAACTGGAGAAATCTTCAATTTAAGTGCAGAGACTTCTATTAATATGCTTGAAGTTGCTAAGTTTGTTCAAAAAGCATACCAAGAAACTTTTGGTAAAAAAATAACTATTGAAACCAACAAATCAGATACCTCAAAATTTGAAGAAAGCTTAATGGTTAATGCAAAAAAACTAAAAAAAGTTGTCCCTTACCATGCTAACTTGCATTTTGTGGAAGAAGCAAAAAATATATTCAATTTTATTGAAAGTCATAATTTACAACTTACTCAAGCTTAATAAAGAATGAAATTAAATAAAAAAAGTGAAATTTTTATTTTACTTACTTTGTTAATCTTATCTATTTCCTGCGGTAAACTTCAAAAACTTCAAAAAAGTACGGATTTAAATGAGAAATACAAGGCTGCTGTAGCTTATTTCGACAAAAAAGATTACCACCGATCTGGAATATTATTTGAAGAATTAGTTCCACTTTTAAAAGGGAAAGAAGAGTCAGAAAAGTCTCAGTTGTTTTATGCTTATTGTCAGTATTATGAAAGACAATTAACTTTAAGTGCCTATTACTTCAAAAGGTTTTATGAAACATATCCTAGAAGCGAATATCTTGAAGAAGCTATTTATATGTATTGCAGATCTTTATATGACGATTCCCCAAAATACAGTTTAGATCAGGGTAATACTCAATCTGCAATAACAGCTATGCAAAACTTTGTAAAACGGTATCCTCAAAGTACTTATTATCAACAAACTGCAGATATGATTTATTCATTAAGGGGCAAGCTAGAAAAAAAAGGATATGAAAACGCCAAATTATTTCATAAGATAAGAAATTATAAATCAGCTTTACTTTGCTTTGATAATTTTGGAGTTGATTTTCCAGAATCAGATAAAAATGAAGAATTTGGCTATTTAAAATGCGATTCACAATATCAATTAGCTATTAATAGTATAAATGAAAAAAAACTGGAACGCTTTACAAAAACAAAAAATTTATACGAAACTTTTTTAGATAAATTTCCGAATAGCAAATTTTTAAAGCCAGCTGAAAAGCTTTATATAGAAAGTATAAAACAAATATCAATTTTAGAAAAAGAAAATAGTAACTAAAACCCTACTTCAAGATGAGTGCTACACCCAACCCTAATGCCGCAAAAAAAGTAATTATTAACCCTTCTTTAAAAACTTTAAATATTGACCAATTTGAAGCTAAAACTGGAAATATTTACGAATCCATATCTGTAATTGG
This sequence comes from Cytophagales bacterium, assembly GCA_013298205.1. Lineage (GTDB taxonomy): Bacteria > Bacteroidota > Bacteroidia > Cytophagales > UBA9547 > JAAFJZ01. The sequence continues at coordinate 1,926 of JAAFJZ010000159.1, read as the reverse complement.
CAAAAGAGCAAGACAAATTTCGACCAAAGTAAAAGAAGAATTAAGTACTAAATTACTTGAATTTGCTTCCACTGTAGATAATTTGGAAGAAATATTTGAAAACAGAGAACAAATTGAAATATCAAAATATTACGAAAGAATGCCAAAGCCTACAATTAGTGCAACTGAAGAATTTATTGAAGATAAAATTTTACATAGAAAAGGAAATCCTAATTCTATCGAATTGGTTTAAAAAAAACTCAATTGCTTCAAAATAAAAAAATACTTTTAGGTGTTACAGGCGGAATTGCAGCTTATAAATCATTAAGCTTAGTTCGTCTTTTGGTGAAAAATGGCTGTGAAGTAAAAGTCATTTTAACACAAGCTGCTCAATCGTTTGTAACCCCTTTATCTTTTTCTACTCTGTCTAAAAATCTTGTTCTTACAGATAATTTCAACTCAAAAACTGGTGAATGGCACAACCATGTAGAGCTTGGCAATTGGGCTGATTTGATGTTAATTGCGCCAGCTTCAGCAAATACTTTAGCAAAAATGGCTTTAGGAATAAGCGACAACTTGTTGATAACTACATATTTATCAGCTAAATGCCCTGTATTTATAGCTCCAGCAATGGATTTGGATATGTACGCTCATCCTACTACACAAGAAAACTTAAGCAAACTTGCCAAGCATGGTAACCAAATTATACCAGCCACTGAAGGTGAGTTGGCAAGCGGACTTTGGGGACAGGGCCGAATGGCAGAACCTGAAGACATTATTACATTTATAGAAAATACAAACAGAAAAAAAACTCAAAAATTTGTAGGTAAAAAAGTGCTAATTACAGCTGGACCTACACAAGAACCGCTAGACCCTGTAAGGTATATAACCAATTATTCATCTGGAAAAATGGCATATAGTATTGCAGATGTATTTTCAAAAGAAGGTGCTGAGGTGATGTTAATTTCTGGCCCAGTTCAAATTTCACCTCCAAGCCAAACCAAGTTAATAAGTATTATTACGGCTAAAGAAATGTATGAAAAAGTTATTCAACATTTTCATAGCGCAGATATAATCGTTTGCGCAGCTGCTGTTTCAGATTATAGACCCGAAGTTTATGTAGATAATAAAATCAAAAAAACGGATTCTTTTTTCAAACTTAATTTGGTGAAAAATCCAGATATAGCCAAAGAACTGGGTCAAATCAAAGAAGATGACCAGATTCTCGTTGGTTTTGCTTTAGAAACAGAAAATTATCTTGAAAATGCTAAAAAAAAGCTTTTAGAAAAGAATTTTGATTTAATTGTTTTGAATAAAGGCAATCAAGCAAATGTTGGTATGATGTCTGATACAAATGAAGTAGATTTGATTTTTAAAAATGGAAAAACTATTAATATTGGATTAAAAGACAAAAAACTTATTGCTCAAGATTTAGTAGATTCTATTTTTGATATAATTAAGTAGAAAGTTCACAAAACATTGTTAGTAAATTTAAAAACTCAAATGGTGTTGACAACCTTTTATATTTTGAGTTCTAAATATTAATTCATATTTTCTTCTCCAAAATTAGAATTTGAAAACATTGAATCGAGCATATCTTTAAATCTCAAACCTCTTTCTAACGTGTTTTTTCCAATTAAAGAATGTTCTGCCATACCAAAAAGCACAAATTCCATCATAAGTAATTTTTCATTCTTGTTTAATTTAGGCTGATAAATTTCAACTAATTCCGCCAAATTAGGTATTGATTCTAATTGTTTTAAATAAGTATTTTTGTTTTCTATTAACATTAAATCTAACGAATTTCCATCCCCAAACCAAGAAATGATGCTTTGATAAGGGCTTAATTCCTTTTTCTTTTTAAGTTTGGTTGGATCTGGAAACAAATTTAAAAAATGTTTTCTGATTGCTAAATTAATTAAGTTTCTAGCTACAAGTGCAGCTCCT
>JAAFJZ010000158.1 GCA_013298205.1 Cytophagales bacterium | reverse complement strand
CTTGGTCTATAATCAAAACTTTAACCAATCCGTTCTCTACAACCAATTGTATAAAAACTTTCTTATCAAAATCAGTGTACTTAATCGCATTTGAAATTAAGTTATCTAATATTTGTGTTATAAAATTCTTATCTTTATTAATCAAAATGGGGATTGCCCCTAAATTGCTTTCTAATGTTATGTTTTTCCTAGTAGTTTCTAAACTATATCTTTCTATGACATCAATAATTAATTCTTTTAAATCAAACTGCTCTTGCACAGAATTCAAATTGCCAGATTCTATCGATTTAGCATCTAAAATCTTGCTTATCATTTCGGTAATTTTATGTAAAACGTTTTCCATTCCATTAAGGTAACTAAGCACAGAGAGATTCAAACTTTCCTTACTTAATTTAATCAAATTCAAATATCCTTTTACTTGATTAATTGGACTTCGCAAATCATGAGCTAAAATTCCCATTAAAAAATTTTTCTCTTCGTTAAGTTGTAGTAACGAGTAATTCACTTTTTCCAAATCTAATTTTTGAGAATTAAGTTTTTCTACTGCTATAGAAATTTCTTTTTGCAGTTTTTTTTGCTCTCTTAGAAGAAATAAATTGTAAATTCTTACCACTAAAGCCATGAAAGAAATAAACAGTAGAACATAAACCAACATGGCCCAAAAAGTTAAAAACCATGGTGAAGAAATTTTAATTACAAATTTCGTTTCTGGGTAATCAGTAGAACCTAATGATTTAGATCGTATATAAAAAGTATAAACACCTGGTTGTAAATTAAAATATTCTTTATTTGATTTGCTACTCCAATCCGACCATTTAGATTCAAATCCTTCTAATTTATAAGAAAATTTAGATTTAATTTTAGAGTCATAATTTGTTTGAGCAAAAAATATTTTTAAAGAATTATCTGAATAAGGAATGTTAAATTTCAAATCTGATGTTTCATTGATATTAAATGCCAAAATAGAATCCTTTTCACCATAAGTAAGTTTAGATATTAAAGTATGATAAGTAGTTTCTTTGCTATTGTCAATATTAAAAGCAGTTTTGGTATCTAATACAACAAATCCATCAGATAATCCCATAAAAAAATAAGGGAATTTATACATTAAACTATAAACTTGACTTCCTTGAAATTCCTCAAGTAGCGGTAAATCAATCATTTTTAAAGTTAAATCTCTATTTCTTAATAAACCCCCAATCTGTTCATCTCCAGCTTGAAACCAATAAGTGTCAAGTCCATTGTATAAAAGTTTTCTTACTGAACCTTGAAGAGCAACATTTGTAAAAAGGCTCGATTTAATAAACTTGTCTTTTGAAGCTTCGTATTGAAATAAATCTGTTTCACTGCTTACTACTATTTCTTTTTCGATTTGATATATAAAATTATAAGTTCTGTCTTTCAAACCTCCAGAATTTGAAGAATACTCCTTTTGTTGGGTAATAAAGCGTAAATCTTTATCTAAATTTAATTTAAAAACCCCTTTATAAGGATGACTTACCCAAATCGTTTTCGGTTCATTACAAATAAAATAACGAGAGGACAATCCAAATCCTTTAAGTTCATTTCTAAGTTTCCAATTTTGATTCTTTTTTTCTAGTATTAAAAAACCTAGATTATAAGTTCCAGCTAATAAAAAAGAAGTTTTGGGTATTTTTTTTACGCCCCAAACCATAGAACCAGAGGTGATTTGTTTTAGTTGGTTGTTTTCATAAAGCATTAACCCATTTTTGTGTGAGCAAAAAAGTTGATTATCAATCGTATTTAAAGCCCAAACTTCACCCTCAGTTTTGGGTAACATTTTAAAATGAGTACTTGAATTTAAAAAAGAAAAACCATAAGGTTTGTCAGATTTGAACAAGCCATAAGTAGTACCTATAAACAAATAATTCTCAAATACAGCAAAAGATAATATCAAGCCTCTGAGACCAGAATATTCAGAGATGTACTTATAATGAGCATTTCTTTGTAAATAAGAAATTCCCACTTCTTGGGCTAGCCAAAAATTGCCTAATTGGTCTATTCCTAGCCCAAGAATCGGTTCATTATGCACTTCAAAACCATCAATCATTTTTGTAATGGTCAAATCCTTTTTAGAATATACAAACAAACCATCTTCTCGAGTAGAAATATATAATAAATCTCCTTTTGAAATTACATCTAAAAGTATTTTGCCATTTAAAAACTGACTTAATACCGAATAATCTGATGATATTATAACCTTTTTGTCAGTAAGGCTAAACTCATAAATTACAAAATTTTTGCTAAAAATTAACAAGCTACTTTGATTAACAAAAGAAATTTTCTCTATATTGATATTGAGAATAGGGATTTTTTCAATTAATTTACCTTTTTGCATTATCAAAATACCATTAAAATTATCAAATGCAACTGTAAAATTAGAATTGGATGCTATTGCAGAAAAAATAGAATTAGATACAACATGTAGTTTTTGATGAATCAAGTCATAACAAAAAACATTTTTCTGGGTGAGTACATATACAAAATTCCCTTCTGCCATTAATCCCAAAACGCCTTCAAAGTTTCTGTATTTTTCTTCTAATAAAAATAGTAGAGAGTGAAACTTTTGATTTCCCAAATTATCTTTAAGCAAAAAACCGAAATCTCCTTGGGCGCCTAAAAAAATCGTTCCATTAAAAGCTTTAGCAAAACACGTAACTCCAGATTTGTTTGGAAGTTTTTCTAATCGCCAATCACTTCCATTAAAAATAAGTAGACCTGAAGCATTTCCAAAATACATTATACCCAAACTGTCTTGAATTACGGCACGATTTTGTGTTTATGCACGGTATTCTTTTGGTGAATAATAAACTAAATTAGAAAAAAAACCTTCTGAATAAGTTAAAATGGGGATTAACAAGAACAAGAATAAAATTCTTATTTGAAAGCTCACACTTGTTTATTTTTATAAATAATTAAATAAGTTTGCAATATAAACCATGTTAATGAAAGCCCAAAAAAAAATTAAAATCAATTTGAATGTTTTTTTATTAAAATCTAACTATTTATTGTTAAATATTTTTTTGTTTTAGAAAAAAAAATGATATTTGCGCCCTGTTTTTAAAACACATATAATTTAAACAATAAATACTTATCGCACAGAATAATTTTAATCCTAGGGCTTTTTCAAGAAATCCTATCAAGAAAAAAGAGGAGCCTTATTTTATAAATGAACTTATAAAAGCTCCCAAAGTAAGGTTGGCTGGAGATAATGTGGAAAACGGTGTATTTGATATTAGTGTAGCTCTTGCTAAAGCTGTAGCTTTAGAATTGGATTTAGTAGAAATCGCACCAAATACAGACCCACCAGTTTGTAGAATTGTTGATTATTCAAAATTCAAATACGAACAAAAGAAAAAACAAAAAGAAATCAAGTCAAAATCGTTAAAAGTAACGATTAAAGAGATTAGATTCGGTCCCAATACCGATGAACATGACTTAGAATTTAAAACGAAACATGCCATAAGTTTTCTTAAAGAAGGTTGTAAAGTAAAAGCTTACGTACATTTTGTAGGAAGAACAATAGTATATAAAGAAAGAGGAGAAACCATTCTACTCAAATTTGCTGAGGCTTTAATGGAGCATGGCAAAGTAGAGCAAATGCCTGTATTAGAAGGTAAAAGAATGTTTTTGATGGTATCACCCAAACCACTAGGATCTAAAAAATAAAATTATGCCAACCATAAAAACCAAATCTGCTGCCAAAAAAAGATTTAAAGTTACTGCTACAGGAAAAATCAAAAGAAAGCACGCATTCAAAAGCCATATTTTGACAAAAAAAACCACTAAAGCGAAAAGAGCTTTAACCCATTCTGGTCTTGTAAGCAGAGCCGATATGGAAAATGTGAAAGGTATGCTTAACATCTAATAATAAAAATCAAGTAATATGCCAAGGTCAGTCAATTCCGTAGCGTCTAGGGCGCGAAGAAAAAAATTACTCAAACAAACCAAAGGGTTTTATAGTGCGGGTAAGAATATTTTAACAGTAGCAAAACACATGCTTGATAAAGGTATGGGTTATGCATATCGTGACAGAAAAGCTAAGAAAAGAGAATTTCGTTCACTTTGGATTCAAAGAATTAACGCTGCAGTAAGAGAAGAAGGTATGTCTTATTCTGAATTCATGGGCAAATTCAATGCTTCAGATATGAACCTAAACAGAAAAGTTTTAGCTGATTTGGCTTTAAATAATCCAGAAGCTTTCAAAGAAGTAATTGCCAAACTAAAATAAGCAATTTATTTTTATAAACACAAAAAGCCGTCTCGTTACGGCTTTTTGTGTTTATAAAAGTTCCATTTTCACGCATATAAATACATAATAATTTGAGTTTCGAAGAAGAAATTAATAAACGCAAAACCTTTGCAATCATTGCTCACCCTGATGCAGGAAAAACTACTCTTACCGAAAAACTTTTACTTTTTGGTGGAGCTATACAAACGGCTGGAGCTGTAAAATCAAATAAAATCAAAAAGGCTACAACCTCAGATTTTATGGAAATAGAAAAGCAAAGGGGAATTTCAGTAGCCACTTCAGTCATGAATTTTACTTACAAAGGGCTTTCTATTAACATATTAGATACTCCTGGGCATAAAGACTTTGCTGAAGATACTTACCGTACACTTACGGCTGTAGATAGCGTAATCTTGGTAATTGATTGCGTAAAAGGCGTAGAAGAGCAAACCCGAAAACTCATGGAAGTGTGCCGTATGCGAGATACACCTGTGATAATTTTTGTTAACAAAATGGATCGTGAGGGCAAAGATCCTTTTGATTTATTAGAAGAAATAGAAAAGACTTTACATATTAGTGTGAAACCCCTGAGCTGGCCCATCGGTATGGGCAGTGATTTTAAAGGCGTTTATAGTATTTATGACAAAAGCCTTTTGCTTTTTGAACCCATTAAAAAAGCTGGTGATCACAATAGTACCCAAATTTCAAATCTTCAAGACCCTTTATTAGAGCAAAAGCTTGGCAAACGCTATGCAAACAAACTCAATGAAGACGTAGAACTTGTAGAAGGTATTTATGAACCATTTGATGAGTCTTTGTATTTAGAAGGGATTCTCGCGCCTGTTTTTTTTGGGTCTGGTGTAAATAATTTCGGGGTAAAAGAACTTCTTGAAGCGTTTATTCAATTCGCACCCAAACCAAAAGGAAGAGAAACTTCGACTCGAAGTGTAAAACCAAATGAAGATAAATTAAGTGGATTTGTATTTAAAATTCATGCTAATCTCGACCCTAAACATAGAGATCGAATCGCATTTTTAAGAATATGTTCAGGTAAATTTGAGAGGAATAAATTTTTTCATCATGTGCGTTTGAATAAAAATGTGCGATTTTCCGCTCCTGTTACTTTTATGGGTCAAAATAAAGATATCGTGGAAACTGCCTTTCCAGGCGATGTAGTAGGATTGTATGATACAGGCAATTTCAAAATCGGTGATACGCTTACGGAAGGGGAAGATTTTTATTTTAAGGGAATTCCAAGTTTTTCACCAGAAATCTTTAGAGAGCTTGTAAATATAGATCCGATGAAAGCCAAACAATTGGAAAAAGGTATTTCACAACTTACAGATGAAGGCGTAGCCCAACTATTTAATGTGCAGCCTGGGAATAGGAAATACGTGGGGGTAGTAGGAGAACTGCAATTTGATGTTATTCAACATCGATTAACTGCTGAATATGGAGCCTCTTGTCGTTTTCAGCCTTTGAATATTAGCAAATCATGTTGGATTACCTCTAACAATAAAATTAATTTAGCTGAATTTTTAAAACGCAGAGCGAATTATATTGCTTGGGACAAAGATGAAAACCCAGTTTTTTTATCAGATTCGGAATGGACAATTAACTTAATGAAAAAAGAATATCCAGAAATAGAGTTTCACTCAAATTCTGAATTTAAAACCTAAGCAACATTTTCTTAACATCCTATTAACTAATTGTTAACACAATTCTATAAACAAAATCAAAAAGCAAACAGTACATTTGAAAAAAAATAAAGATGCAAAAACAAAAAGTATTGTTTATAATCAACCCTATTTCAGGAGGAATTAACAAAAATCATATTCCAGAATTGATTTATAAAACCTATCAAGAAAGCGCCTATGATGTTATAGTTGAAATTTCAAAAGCCAAGGGTCATTCGATAGAATTAGCAAAAAAAGCGGTTTCAGAAAATTATGATTTTGTCTTTTCAGTAGGTGGTGATGGTACTATGAATGAAG
>JAAFJZ010000157.1 GCA_013298205.1 Cytophagales bacterium | reverse complement strand
TTATACATCATGTACATACACACTTCGGTCAAATCTTTTACATATATAAAATCCCTCATCTGCTCGCCATCTTTAAAATCTGGCTGATGTGAGCGAAATAGCTTCATTTTTTGAGATTGCCCGATTTGTTTGTGCGCATGAAAAATCACAGAGGCCATTCTGCCTTTGTGGTATTCGTTAGGACCATATACATTGAAAAACTTCAATCCAGCCCAGTAAAATGGCTTTTTTTCTTGGCTTAAAGCCCAAATGTCAAAATCGTTTTTAGAATCTCCGTAAGGATTTAAGGGTTTTAAAAATGGTATTTTTGATTCATCGTCTTTATAGCCAAATTCTCCCAAACCATAAGTAGCTGCTGAAGAGGCATATACCAAGGGGATTTGATTTTCTGCGCAAAGTTTCCATATCATTTGGGTATAAGCTACATTGAGTTTGTCAAAAATGCTTTTGTCAAACTCTGTGGTGTCGGTTCTTGCGCCAATATGAAAAATAAATTCTACGTGCTGGGCGTTTGCGTTAAGCCAAAGCTCAAATACATCTCTATCTACAAATTGCTGTATTTTTTTGTTTGCCAAATTGGCTTGTTTCGCAGGATTATCAAACTTATCTACCGCAATAATGGCGTTAAAATTATCTTGATTTAATCTCTGAATCAAACAACTTCCCACAAAACCAGCCGCACCTGTTACAACAATCATGTATTATATTTTTTTAAGACTTCAAAATTATGAATTAGATGTTAAACCAGAAAATCTGAATGGCAATTTGCATCAAGCATGGGTTAAAATTTCTTGTGCCTGCTGCAACCGGGCGTAATAGCCTTGGTTTTCTAGTAAAAACTCATGTGTACCCTGTTCTACGATTTCGCCTTTATCAAATACCAAAATGTGATTGGCTTTTTTGATGGTAGAAAGCCTGTGCGCCACGATAATGCACGTGCGTTGGTGCATGATTTTGTCTAAAGCGTATTGAATTAAATTTTCGGTATTTGTATCAATTGAAGAAGTAGCTTCATCAAGTATCAGTATTTTAGGTTCAAACGCCATAACCCGAATGAAAGAAATCAATTGCCTTTGACCTACCGAAAGTGTAGCTCCACGCTCCATAACTTGGTAATCGTATTTGCCTGGCAAATTTTCAATAAACGAACTTGCACCTAGCATTTCGGCTATTTGTTCTACTTTTCCCCTGCTAATATTGGGATCGCCCAAGCTAATATTTTCAAATATACTTCCCGAAAAAAGAAACACATCTTGCAAAACCAAGCCAATTTGATTTCTTAAAAACTCTAATTCAAAGTGCGTAATTTCAGTATTATCTATCAAAATCTTGCCCGATTGGTAATCATAAAACCTATTTAGAAGATTAATTACGCTCGTTTTACCTGCACCTGTTGCGCCTACGAGGGCGAGCGTAGAACCCGCTTTTACCTCAAAGCTTACATTTTTCAATATAGAATTTCCTTCTTTATAAGCAAAACTTACATTTTGGAATGAGATGTTGCCTTGTATTTCTTGGGTTATAATTTTACCTGATTGAGCGATATTTTTATCGTCATCAAGCAATTTCAAAATCCTATCTGCACTCACGATGCCGAGTTGTAAGGTATTAAATCGATCTGCAATTTGGCGAATAGGTCTAAAAAACATAGCTAAATACATAATAAATGCCACCAAAGTACCTTCGGTAATTTTGCCTACCAAAACTCCGTTCGCACCATACCACACCAACATTCCTGTAGCCATTGCTGCCAAAACCTCTGCCACAGGAAAGTATATAGAGTAATACAAAACTGATTTTAAATTAGATTGTTTATGCTCTTCATTGATGCGTTCAAATTTTTTAAATTCACTTTCCTCACGGTTAAAGCTCTGGACCACGCTCATTCCTGAAATATGCTCTTGCACGAAAGTATTTAATTTGGCTACCGCCAAACGAACTTCATTGAAAGAATTTTTAATTTTCTCTTTAAAAATATACGTAGCCCAAATCAGCAAAGGAAAAAACGACATGCTAATGAGTGTAAGTTTCCAATCTGTCCAGAGCATCAAGCCCAAAATCACAGCAATCTGTAATAAATCGCCCGAAATAGAGGCAAAACCTTGGCTAAATACGTCTGAAAGCGTCTCTATATCAGATACACACCGAGTAATCAATCGCCCTACGGGTGTATTATCAAAATAGCTAAGTTTAAAATTGCTAATATGTTTAAATAATTTCACTCTGATGTCTTTCACAACCGTTTGCCCAAGCCAGCCAGAAATATAAGTATGTGCATATTCGATTATGGCTTGAAAAAATAAAAGTCCAATAAGGAGCGAAACCATGAAGCTAAGCCCACTTTTATCGCTTTTTAGCACATAATGATCTATCGTATATTGTACAAAATAAGGTCTTGAAGGTCCTAAACCCGCTAATAAAAGAGTAAGAAGCACTAAAAAATAAAAACGCCACTTATAAGGATTGACAAACTTATATAAACCCAATAAAGTTTTGCGATCAAATATTTTGCCTGTTTTTTTCTCTTCTTGCAATGGGGTAATAAATTTGATTAGCCAAAATAAAAAGTAAAGTTAATCATTTTTTGCTGGATAATAAGATGTTAAATAAAAAATGATAATTTTATGAATAATTTATAGGTAATTTATGGATAAAATATAGATAGATAATGGATAAAATATAGATAAATAATAGATAAATAATAGATAAATAATAGATAAATAATAGATAAATAATAGATAAATAATAGATAAAATACAGATAAATAATAGATAATATATTATATTTGCATCAAAATTAAAAGTATGAATTTAGAAACTAAAATACACCATAATGAGCTTATAGATAGCGAATTATCAAAACGTATAGCCTATATTGATAGCTTTAAAGTTGATTTATCTTTACTTGAAGAAGAACCATTACACAAATTAGGCGATTTACGCAATATTGCTACCGTACAAAGCATTGGTTCATCTACCCGAATAGAAGGTTCTACGCTTAGCGATGCAGAAGTAGATACACTGATAAAAGACATAAAAATCACCACCTTAGAAAGCAGAGAAGAGCAAGAAGTGGCAGGTTATTACGACTGTTTGGATGTGGTGTTAGAAAGCTATGAAAGTATGCCTCTCAGTGAAAACATAATCAAACAGTTGCATAGTATCTTACTTAAATACAGTGCAAAAGACACAAGCCATAGAGGTGCATACAAAAACTTGAGCAACAAAGTGGTAGCCAGTTATCCAGATGGCATGCAAAGAGTGATTTTTAAAACCACAGAGCCTCATCTTACAGCTATCGAAATGGAAGCCCTTATTGCTTGGACTAATGAAGCTTTACTCACCAAAACTTTACATCCCGTTTTGGTTGTATCATTGTTTGTGTATGAATTTCTTTCTATTCACCCTTTTCAAGATGGAAACGGACGGCTTTCAAGGTTATTGACTACGCTTTTGCTTTTGCAAAATGGATATAAATTTGTGCAATACATCTCATTTGAAAACCAAATTGAAGTTCATAAGGAAGAATACTATAAAGCGTTGATGAGTGGGCAAAAAAATAGAAATTTAGAAACGGAAAGCGTAAATGAGTTTATTTTGTTTTTCACTGAGTGCATTAGCGTTTTAACAGATAAGTTAAAGCTAAAAATCAGTGAGTTAATAAGTAAGAAAGCTGTTTACCTAAACGATAGACACAAAAAAATCATTGCCTTACTTAAAAAAAATGGCTTAATGAAGTTTGCTGATTTTGAAAAAAGCATGAAAACCGTAAGTGCCGCCAGCTTGAAAAAAGATTTGCTTTATTTAAGTAGTTCTCTTGCCATCAAAAAACAAGGTAAGCTTAAAGCCACAATTTATAGCTTGTAAATTTCAATAGAGATTTTACAAGCTATATAATTTGACTTATCGTTAATTCTCTCCCTTGAATCACGATTTTGTCTCCTATTTTCTTGTCCTTCATCATTGCACCTAAAGGCGAAGCCAAAGAAATCGCAAAACATTCAAAACCATTTATTCCTAGTTTGCCCATGCCAATAGAAATAAAATACACACCCATATCAGTATAAACCAAACTTCCAAATTCCACTTTTGTATGTTCTTTTTCTAGTTTGATTTTTGATAATTCATTTATGAGCTCACGAGTCGCATTGAGATTATGCGCATTTTTATCAATCTCGATTTGTACCATAGCCCTACCCGTTTCATATTTATCTCCAGCCGTACTCTTGGTTTCGCTATTCCTAGATTCTTTTGCTAGAGCTATAGAATGCATAGCATCTGATATATTTTGGTCTAGCTTGGCTTTCATAAACGACCAAATCTCTTGTTTGGTAAGCATAATTAAGAAAGCTTTTCAAACATTTCTTCCGCTTCTTCCCAAGTTTGAAGAGCAAAGTCTATGACGTGATATTGCGCTAAGTCTTCAAAAACTTTGCTGGCAAGCGGAATATGCTCATCTAAAAACATTTCAGAAAGACATATTTTGCCATTGAAATCAAAATACTTGCAATCCGCCCATTTCTGCAAGTCTTTAAAATCTAACTCTTTATCATCTACTATAATACAAAAATCTACTCCAGCTAGCCAACCCGCAATGCTCTGGATTTCTAATTCTGAAAGCTCAGCAATATTAAACCCTACCAAATCTGCTCCCATGCCTGCACAATACCTAGCTTCACGAAGACTGGGTACATTTCTAGCATATTTTTTTTTATCCATAATTAAATTTTGAGCTAAAATTAAGATTTACCCTTCCAGATTATTTCTTCCGCACCTAGCTTTTTTGACATCACGCGAGCAAAAACAAAAAGATAATCAGATAATCTGTTCAAATAAATCAATGTATCTGGTAATATTACATAGGATTCAGAAACCTCTACAATGAGCCTTTCTGCTTTTCGGCAAGTCGTTCGAGCCAAATGGCAAAAAGCAACTTCTTTGTGGCCACCTGGCAAAATAAAATTTTTCAAGGGCGCAAGATGCAATTCCATTTCATCAATTTCGTTTTCAAGTTGAGAAATATCTTCTTTTGATACATCGGGAAGATTTTGAATTTCAATTAAAAATCGTCTTTTGTCATCATTGATACTGTAAGAAGCGAGCAAACCGATGTATGCATTCAATTCGTCAATTTCGCCAAAGCACGCAATGCGCATATCGTGCTTTTTAACCCTTTCTCCTCCTATGATAGATGTGTTTCCCGCATCACCCGTACGGGTATAAATTTTCATTTTAGTCTATTTCTATAAGTATTTTCTTACTACTTGGGCGGCTTACGCAAGTGAGCACACATCCTTTTTTGATTTCTCTATCAGAAAGTGCGCTGCTATCTTCCATATCTACTGTGCCTTCTTTGCAAATGCCCATACAAGCCGTACAAATACCACTTTGACAAGAATAAGGCAAATCTAAACCCATATCTATGGCGGTTTGCAGTATCGTTTCTGAAGGACTTACCTGAAAGTTAAAAGTTTCTCTTCTGTATTTTATAGTTACTTCTGCTTTTTCGCTCGCACTCGATGCTGTACTTGGTGCAGAAGTATGCGCTACAGGATGTGAAACAAAGCTTTCTTTGTGAATATTATCATTTGCTATTCCTTGTTTAGAAAGTATTTCTATGCCCGATTTCATAAATTCTTCTGGCCCACAGAAAAAATATTCAGCTGTTTTTTTATCAGATTTTAAAATATCTGAAGTAATGTCATTAATCATTTCTGGGCTCAAACGACCTCGCAAACCCTGCCAATCTGCACTGGCATTGCTTAACACATGAACGCAAGAAAATTTTTCAGGATATTTTAGTAAAAGCTCATCTATCTGTTTTTTCAAAATGATTGAGCCCTCGTTTCTATTGCCATAAATCAACACAACTTTCGATTTAGGTTCTTTTTGCAAAGCCGTTTTGAGAATAGAAAGCAAGGGAGTGATTCCACTTCCTGCCCCAAGCAATACAATTGTGCGCCTTCTATCTGCTATAAAATCAGTTGTGAAATGCCCAGCTGGGAGCATCATCTTAATTTTTTGCCCTACTTTGGTTTCATAAACCAAATAATTAGATACCAAACCATTTGTTACGGCTTTGATTGTGATAGCCAAATCAGTTTCTGTAGGACTGCTAGACAAAGAATAAGATCTGCGTACTTCTTGTCCATCGGGTGCGGTGATTAAAGTAAGAAATTGCCCCGGTTTATAAGGAATTCTATTGCCATTGGGATTTTCAAAGGTGATGGTTACAGCTTCTTCTGTTTCTTTTTTTATTTCTTTGATGCTTAGCTCAAATGTGCTCATTAGTAAATATTAAATTCTTGTATTAGTTTGGATTA
>JAAFJZ010000156.1:5482-6336 GCA_013298205.1 Cytophagales bacterium | reverse complement strand
CGCTATTGGGGGTGCCACTTCCTGTTTGGGCTACAAAAGATAGGAAAGAGATTAAGTGCATAGGTTCATTAGAAGAATTGAAAACCGAAATTAAAAAAGCCTCTCAATTAAATTCTAAATTTACCATCTCGGGTGAAGTTGAAATTAAAGATTTGCATCGCCCCTTTGTAGATGACATCATTTTACTTTCAGCTTCTGGACAAGAAATGTACCGAGAAACAGATTTGATAGATGTTTGGTTTGATTCGGGTGCGATGCCTTATGCGCAATGGCATTGGCCTTTTGAAAACAAAGACAAATTTCAAACTTCATTTCCAGCAGATTTTATTTCAGAAGGTGTAGATCAAACCCGTGGTTGGTTTTTTACTTTGCACGCCATCTCTACCTTGCTTTTTGATAGTGTAGCCTTTAAAAATGTGGTTTCTACAGGGCTTGTTTTAGACAAAAATGGAGAAAAAATGTCTAAAAGAAAAGGAAATGTTGTCAATCCATTTGAAACTTTAGCACAATATGGAGCAGATGCTACTCGCTGGTACATGATAGGAAACGCCTCTCCATGGGAAAATTTAAAATTTGATGAGGAAGGTATCAAAGAAGTGCAAAGAAAATACTTTGGAACTTTGCATAATACCTACAATTTTTTCGCTCTTTATGCCAATTTAGATTCATTTGTATATACTTCAGAAACGGTAATTCCACTTGTAAAACGTCAAATTTTTGATCAATGGATTATCTCAAAATTGCAAAATGTAATTGAAGGGTTTACGCAATGTATGGATGATTATGAGCCTACAAAAGCCGTAAGATTATTGCAAGATTTTGTCTCAGACCATCTTTCCAATTGGTATGTACGG
>JAAFJZ010000156.1:0-5472 GCA_013298205.1 Cytophagales bacterium | reverse complement strand
GGCTTTCTCGCAAACGTTTTTGGCTTGGAAGCATGACAGAAGATAAGCAAGCCGCTTACCAAACTTTGTATGAATGCTTGGTGGAGATATCAAAATTGATGTCGCCCATTGCGCCATTTTATGCAGATTGGTTGTACAGAAGTTTGCATTTGGAGGCAAAGGAATCTTTAACTTCGGTACACACTTCTCTTTTATCTAAATCCAATAAAAATGCAATAAATGAAGCGCTTGAAGCCTCAATGGAAGAGGCTCAAAACATTTGTTCATTGATACATTCGGTAAGAAAACTCAATAATTTGAGGGTAAGACAGCCGCTTTCAAAGGTGCTTTTGCCTATTTCAAATGAGGCAAGAAGATTATCTATAGCCAATATCAAGGACTTAATTTTGGCAGAAACCAATGTGAAAGAAATAGAATTTATTGACAATACTTCTGGAATAGTAACCAAGAGTGTGAAGCCCAATTTGAAAACTTTAGGCAAGAAATATGGCAGCAAACTTAAAGAGCTAAGCGCTGCAATAGAAACGTTAAGTCAAGCTGACATTGCAAATGCAGAAGCTGGAAACAAAATAGAACTAAGTTTAAGTAATGAAAATATTTCTATTACGGTAGAAGATTTGCTCATAAGTTCAAAAGATATTGAAGGCTGGGCAGTAGGCACAGACAAAAACCTAACCGTAGCCCTAGATACCCATTTGAGCGAAGATTTAATTCAAGAAGGCATAGCACGTGATTTGGTAAATCGCATCCAAAACCTAAGAAAAGACAAAGGATTTGAAGTGCAAGATAAAATCAAATTGCAGGTTTCATCTTCCAATGAATTGGCTAAAAATGCAATAAACAACTACCTAAACTACATCTGCACCGAAACCCAAATATTAAAACTAGACTTCACATCCAACCATTCGCTTACCGATGTATTAGAAATGGAAGGATTTAATTTGGAAGTTTTGGCAGAAAAGATGTAGGGGAAATTCAAAATACTTCTTGAAATTAAGTTAAGATACTATATTTGGAAGTAATGCAACTTTAAGCTCTTTAAAGTTAATTTGGGAAGCCTTGTTATATTTTAGAAGTTCGACTTTTTAAAAAGTGGAACTTCTAAAAAACTCACTGCGTGAGGGATAGAGCAAAAAGCCCACAGCGTAGGAACGGAGCGAGGACTTGAAGCGAAAGCCCGACCCTTGGGGCATAGCCAAAATATTTATATGTCTAACTTAAATGATTTATATTGCTAGATTAGAAATAGATTTTAATTACGTACAAATTGTTGATAATCTTATTTTTACAACTCAATAATCTAACTTAACGTTTAATAATTTTTCAAAAATGATAGAGCAAAGTTTTTTTCAAAAAAGGTTTGATTTTAAGTTTGAAGCGGGCACGTCTCGTGGAATTTTAAAACACAGAGATGCATGGTTTGTAAAACTTTACGATACAGAAACGGGTTCTGAGGGAATTGGAGAAGCTGGGCCTTTGGTAGGTTTGAGCGTAGAAAATTTTGAGAACCTTAGTCATGAGATTGTAAAGATTCAAAGCTCTAGTTTTTTAGTAGAAGAGCAGATAAACAATACATATTTAATCAAAAATTTCCCATCCTTAAACTTTGCTTATGAAGTAGCGCTTTTAGGCTTGAAAGCCAAAAAAGAAGGAATTCTGTTTGACACATCTTTCACTAGAGGTGAATCGGAAATTCCAATTAATGGCTTGATTTGGATGAATGAAATAGATGAAATGTACGCCCAAGCTATTTCAAAAATCGAAATAGGCTTTGCTTGCTTAAAATTTAAAATTGGAGCAAAAGATTTTGATCAAGAGTGCAATTTACTTGAGAGAATAAGAAAACACCCAATGGCAAAAAATATAACTATCCGTTTAGATGCGAATGGAGCGTTTGAAATTGATGAGGCTGAAAAAAAGCTTTTTGCTTTGGCAAAATACAATATTCATTCTATTGAGCAGCCAATTGCTCCCAAAAATTGGGATAAAATGGCTCAATTATGCTCCTCTCCTATTATTTCAATAGCTTTGGACGAAGAATTAATTGGGGTATGTGAAGAAAAGGAAATGAGAAATTTGATTAAACATATTTGCCCACAATTTGTTATTATCAAACCTACGCTTTTAGGAGGCTTTTCTCAGTCGATTAATTGGATTAAAATAGCTGAGGCTCAAAATATAGGCTGGTGGCTTACTTCTGCGCTCGAATCTAGCATTGGCTTAGATGCAATAGCGCAATTTACTTCTTCTTTACAATATAGTGGCTTTCAAGGACTTGGAACTGGAGCTATTTACGAAAAGAATTTTCCTACTAAATTGCTTTTACAAAAAGATAAATTGCATTACATAGCGGAGAAATAAATTAAGTTTTTTTTCGAAAATTTCATCGAAAATTACCTTTTTATGAACTCTTGCCGTTAAGTAGCTTTAAAGTAAAAAAAAACTTACATTTGCAAAAAATAGTCATTCGACTCGTTTTTAATTAAAGATATGGGAAAAATAATTTCAATAGCCAATCAAAAAGGTGGAGTAGGAAAAACGACTACTGCCATCAATTTAGCAGCAAGTTTGGCCGCTTTAGAATACAAAACTCTTCTTGTGGATGCCGATCCGCAAGCCAATTCGACTTCTGGCTTGGGCTTTGACCCAAACGTGATTCAAAATAGCATATATGAATGCATGATAGGCGATGCTACAGCTGAGGAAACGATTAAAAAAACAGAGATTAATTTCTTAGATATACTTCCGTCACATATTAATTTGGTAGGTGCTGAAGTGGAGATGATTAATATCGAAAAACGGGAAGAAAGAATGCGTGAAGTGCTTCAAAATCTTCAATCTTCGTATGATTTTATATTGATAGACTGCTCTCCTTCTCTAGGTTTGATTACGATTAACGCTTTAACTGGCTCAGATTCAGTAATTATTCCTGTACAATGTGAATATTTTGCCATGGAAGGTTTGGGTAAATTGCTTAACACGATACGAATAATCCAACAAAGGCTAAACACCAATTTGATTATCGAAGGCATTTTGCTTACGATGTACGATTTGAGGATTCGCTTATCGAATCAAGTGGTTGATGAGGTAAAAAGTCATTTTCCAAAAATGGTTTTTGATACCATTATCCCAAGAAATATAAGGTTGAGTGAGGCTCCGAGTTTTGGTTTGCCAGCTTTGGCTTTAGATGGCGAAAGCAAGGGAGCAGTGAGTTACTTGAATTTGGCAAAAGAAATCGCTGAAAAAAATAAAACAATCATAAAAAAATAGCCAAAATGGCAGAAATAAAGAGAAAAAATGCCTTAGGAAGAGGTTTAGGAGCGATTTTGGAGGGCAATTTAGATTCTAATATAGAAATCAAAGCACCAGTTTTGCTATCTACAAATGAAATTCCTCTAGAAAATATTGAAGTTAATCCTTTTCAACCCCGTGATTTTTTTGATCAAGAAAAACTCAGAGAACTAGCCGATTCCATACAAATACATGGGCTTATTCAGCCGATTACGGTAAGGCAATTATCGGCCGATAAATACCAAATCATTTCTGGTGAAAGAAGGTTCCAAGCTTCAAAACTTGCAGGGCTTACTGCAATCCCTGCTTATGTGCGCACAGCAAATGAGCAAGGAATGCTTGAAATGGCCTTGATAGAAAACATTCAACGAGAAAACCTCAATCCGATAGAAATTGGTCTGAGCTTTCAAAGAATGATGAGCGAATGTGGACTCAAACAAGAGGAATTGGGTGATAGAGTAGGTAAAAATAGAGCCACAGTAGCCAATTTTGTAAGACTTTTAAAATTACCTCCTGATATTCAAGCTTGTATCCGTGATGGTCAAATTTCAATGGGACACGCCAAAGCGATACTTTCTTTAGATAAAATAGATGAACAGTTACAAGCCCTTTCCAAAGCCACTATAAATCATTTTTCTGTACGTCAGCTAGAAGAATGGGTAAGAGATTTTCAAAATAAAGATTCTAATCCCAAAGAAAAAAAAGCCGAAAAACAAGAAGATGTGGAAATAACTTCAGTAAAATCAAAGCTTTCTACTTATTTTGGTACAAGAATCAATATCAAAGCAGATGAAAGATACAAAGGTGAAATTTCAATTCCTTTTGTTTCTAAAGATGATTTGAATCGAATATTGGAAATTTTGAATGCATAAATTCTTCTTATTTATTTTTTTTTCATTTTTTTTAACCCTTTCAAAATCGCAGTCTATCATTACGCCTTCTGATACGATTAAATCAGCAAAAAACAAGAAAGTTCAATCTTTCAAATCAGATACCACCCATTCACCCAAAATTGCGGGTCTGCTTTCAGCTTGTATTCCAGGTTTGGGACAGGCTTACAACCAAAAATATTGGAAAATACCTATTATATATGGAATCGGAACTTATTTGATTTCAAACATTGTGCTTAATACCCAAAAATATAATGATTTTAATGCTTCCTATCAGATATTGCTAAAATCAGATTCTTTGCGCTCTCTGATGGAAAAAGAAACGCTAAGCAATTTTGTTACCCAATATGGCGTAGATACCCAGCAAGGGGCAAATAATTTGAGGATTTTGCGAGATGAATTTCAGCGATTAAGGGATTTAACCATTATTTTTACAGTTGTAACATATGTTTTAAACATAGTAGATGCCTCTGTAGATGCACATTTTTATAATTTTGATGTAAGCGAAAATTTATCCATGAAAATAAAACCTACATTATTTGCTTATGGAAGTCCTAATTTAGGTTTGTCAATAGACTTTAATTTAAAAAAATAAACATGAAAATATCACTTTTGGGTTATGGCAAAATGGGGCATGAAATCGAGCAAATCGCCCTAGAAAGAAACCATAATTTAATTTACAAAATCAATTTTGACAATAAAGACTTTACCCCAAACGTTAAGTCAGAAAATACAGATGTAGTAATCGAGTTTACACAGCCCGATCAGGCTATGGAAAAC
The DNA here is from genome assembly GCA_013298205.1 of Cytophagales bacterium. Classification (GTDB taxonomy): domain Bacteria; phylum Bacteroidota; class Bacteroidia; order Cytophagales; family UBA9547; genus JAAFJZ01. The sequence goes on along the minus strand of JAAFJZ010000156.1, from coordinate 511 downwards.
ATTTTGTATTGTTTAGAAAATCATATTCCAATCGTTTGTGGCACAACAGGTTGGCTAGATAAACTAGAACAAGTAAAAACTTGGGTAAAAAAATATGATGGAAGTTTTTTTTACGCTTCAAATTTTAGCATTGGTGTAAATTTGTTTTTTCATATCAACCAATATTTTGCCAAAGTAATGGATAAATACCCCGAATACGACCTGAAAATGCAAGAAATTCATCATATCCACAAAAAAGATGCTCCAAGTGGTACAGCCATCACTTTAGCGGATGGGATTTTGAAAAACTATTCTCAAAAAAACAAATGGACAGATGCTCCATCTGAAGACAAAAAAGATTTATATATCGAGTCTATTCGTACCGATTCTGTACCTGGCACACACACGGTAAGATATGAAAACGAAGTAGATTATATCGAATTAACACACTTGGCGCATTCCCGAAAAGGCTTTGCAACAGGTGCTGTTCACGCAGCAGAATGGCTTCATGGCAAAAAAGGTATTTTTACCA
>JAAFJZ010000155.1 GCA_013298205.1 Cytophagales bacterium | reverse complement strand
TCAACAGATTGGTCTGAATCTTGATTCAAATTAATAATTAACTCATCTAACTTTGAAGCATAAGGTCTTATTTGTGTAATTCCTTCTTGTGCTCTACGTAATTTAGAAGCAGCAACCATTTTCATGGCTTTTGTAATCTGTTGTGTAGAGTTTACAGAACTAATTCTATTTCGGACTTCTTTTAAGTTAGGCATAATCTATGCGTAATGTGCTGATAATTCTTTAGCTACTTTTTTAATTGTATCTGTGATGCTATCATCAAGTTTACCTGATTTCAAACCATCAAGTACAAATTGGTATGAATTTTCGAGTGTTTGCAAGAAATCTTTTTCAAAAGCCCTCACTTTATTTATAGCTACGCCATCTAATAAACCATTTGTGGCCACATAAACGATAGCAACTTGTTTTTCTACTGTTAATGGCGAAAATTGTGCTTGTTTGAGTATTTCCATACTTCTTTTACCCCTTTCGATTACCAGTTTTGTAGCGGCATCAAGATCTGAACCAAATTTAGCAAAAGCTTCTAAAGAACGGAATTGTGCTTGATCTAATTTTAAAGTTCCAGAAACTTTTTTCATTGTTTTGATTTGAGCCGAACCTCCTACTCTTGATACTGAAATACCTACGTTAATCGCTGGTCTGATACCTGAGTTAAAAAGGTTTGATTCCAAGAATATTTGCCCATCTGTGATTGAAATCACATTAGTAGGAATATAAGCTGAAACGTCTCCTGCTTGGGTTTCAATAATAGGAAGTGCCGTTAAAGAACCTCCACCTTTTACCAAATGTTTGATTGATTCTGGCAAATCATTCATTTGCGCAGCAATTTCATCATTAGCAATGATTTTTGCGGCACGCTCAAGCAAACGACTATGTAGATAAAACACATCACCAGGGTAAGCTTCACGTCCTGGAGGTCTTCTTAATAAAAGCGAAACTTCTCTATAAGCAACCGCTTGTTTAGATAAATCATCATAAATAACCAAGGCTGGTCTGCCCGTATCACGAAAATACTCTCCAATCGCAGCACCTGTAAATGGCGCATAAAACTGCATCGGAGCAGCGTCAGAAGCATTTGCTGCTACCACTACCGTGTAAGGCATCGCCCCATTTTTCTCTAATGTATTTACCAAAGCAGCTACTGTACTTGCTTTTTGACCTATGGCTACATAAATACAATACACAGGCTCACCCTTGTCATAAAATTCTTTTTGGTTGATGATGGTATCAATACCCACAGCAGTTTTACCCGTTTGTCTATCACCAATGATAAGCTCTCTTTGCCCTCTTCCAATTGGAATCATGGCATCAATAGCTTTAATACCTGTTTGTAAAGGTTCTTTTACAGGTTGTCTGTAGATTACAGAAGGGGCTTTTCTTTCCAAGTTCATTGGGTAAAGCTGACCTGTAATAGGACCTTTACCATCAATCGGATTTCCTAAAGTATCAATTACACGACCCAAAACACCTTCACCCGCATTTACGTATGCGATTTGTTTGGTACGTTTTACGGTATCTCCTTCTTTTACAAGATTTCCTTCACCTAAAATTACTGCTCCAACATTATCTTCTTCGAGATTTAGTACTAGTGCTTTAGCTCCACTTTGAAACTCTAAAAGCTCACCAGATTGGGCTTGAGTGAGTCCGTAAATACGGGCTACACCATCACCAACCTGAAGTACAGTACCTATTTCTTCTAATTCAGATTCGGTTTTAAAATTTGAAAGTTGCTGCTTTAATATAGCAGAAACCTCGTCTGGCCTTACGTCAACCATGGTTTATATTTTTGAGATATGTGTTTTATTTGTGAAATTCTTTTTGATTTTGTTCAATTTCCCTGAAACTGAATGATCGATTTGTCTATCGCCAATTTTTAATAAAAAACCACCTATTAAATCATCTTGTATATGTTCAATTAGTTTTGTTTTTTTTCCAGTAAGTTTGTAAACCATACTGTGAAATTCTAACCTTAAATCATTGTTTATAACGTGAGGAGTAAATAGCTCTGCTACTTCAATTTTTTTATAGTCATTATATTGCTTTATAAACTCAGCAGTTATATCTGGCAATAATTCTTCTCTTCCTTTTTTGGTCATCAAATCAAGATAAGAAAGAGTTAGTTTATTAATCTTATCTTTAAAAATGAGATTTAAAATTTGGATTTTTTTATCAAATTTAACAATAGGGTTGCGCAATAAAAGAAGTAATTCTCTATTTTCGGCACAAACTTTTGCTATTAATTGCATATCTGCAGCCACCTCTTCAAGGGAAGATTTTTCCATTGAGAGTTCCATAAATGATTTGGCATATCGAGATGCTACTCTATATACAGACATTTTTAGTTAAGATGGGTTTCTTTGATGTATTGTTTTACCAAATCCAATTGAGATGCATCGCTTGTAAGTTCTTTTTTAAGAATTTTCTCTGCAATTTGCAAAGAAAGACTAGCAGTTATGTTTTCTACTTCTCTTAAAGCGGCATTTTTTTCATTTATAATCGAAGCTTTAGCCGATTCAAACTGTTTGTTTGCTTCTGTTTGGGCTTCATCTTTTGCTTTGTTCACAATTTGAGAGGCGGTTTCATTTGCCATCTTCAAAATTTTGTCTCTTTCTTGTCTTGCTTCAACCAAAAGTTTTTCATTTTCAGATTTAAGCAAACTCATTTCTTCTTTTGCTTTTTTGGCAGATTCTAAAGATTCTTCTATTGTAAGCTCTCTTTCTTTTAATCCTGATAAAATAGGATTCCAAGCAAATTTAGCCAATAGAATAAATACAATTAAAAACGTAATTGTTTGCCAAAAAATGAGACCTAACTGAGGGGTAACTAAATCCATAACTGTAAATTAAGCCGGGTTATGCACCCGGCAATATTTTGATTTGATAAATTATGCTTTGAAAGAAATAAGAAGACATACAACCACTGCAAATAAAGCAACTCCTTCAATGAAGGCTGCTGCAATAAGCATAGCTGTTTGAATTTTTCCACTTTCTTCAGGCTGTCTTGCGATTGATTCTACCGCACTACCACCGATTTTACCAATACCAATACCGGCACCTAGGGCAGCTATACCAGCACCGATTCCAGCACCCATAAAAGCGTATCCCAATTCTACTAAAAACACTAATCTAAGCATACTAACTAAATTTAATAATTGTTAATTGTTGTTTGAATTATTTAATGTGAAGAATGTTTTTCATGTTCGTGGTGATGTTCTTCAACGGCAGCACCAAAATACATTGCTGTTAACAACGTAAATATATACGCTTGCAGCAACGCCACAAACAATTCTAGAAAGCTCATAAAGATTGCAAATGGCAAACTAATAAGACTTGCAAATATACTTTTGAAAATAAATATTAAGCCTAACAAGCTTAATATGATAATGTGACCTGCCGTGATATTAGCAAATAACCTTACCATTAATGAAAAGGGTTTGGTAAACATCCCTACGATTTCTATTGGTATGATAAGCGGTTTTAAGGCTAATGGCACACCAGGGGTGTTGAAAATATGCCCCCAATAAGTTTTATTGCCTGTAAATGTAGTAATGATAAATGTAAATATTGCCAAAACCATGGTTACGGCTATGTTTCCCGTAAGATTAGCTCCACCTGGAAGCAATCCTAACATATTATTAACCCAGATGAAGAAAAATACTGTTAGTAAATAGGGCATGTATCGTTCATATTTTTTACCAATTACATTTTTGGCTACATCATCTCTCACGAAAACGATAATGGGTTCAAAAAATGATTGCATACCTGTAGGTGCTTTGCCTTCGTTTACTGAATAATATCCTGCTACTGTAGTAAATACGATTATTAATATAAGTGCACTTAATAATAAACTGGCTACGTTTTTAGTAATAGACAAATCGTAAATTTTTTCCGATTCGTATAGGGAATGAATGTGCTCATGATGGTCTAAATGATACCCTTGAAATTCTCTTTTGGCGTTTCTAAACTCAGAAGACATGAAGTAAACCAACCCATTTTTTTCTGAGTATATAATAATAGGTAAAGGAATCACATAATCATAATTACCTACAGAAGCGAAGTGCCACTCGTGGGCATCCATGATGTGATGCAATATCATTTCTCCTGGTTTAAACTCTTCTGTTGATTCGCTAGAATGTGATTCACTTGCCTGCGCAGATATGAATCCTGTGAGCAAAATGAGCGAGAAAATGATTTTTTTAAGTAGATTCACTGGTGTATTAGCCTTTCGGTTTTTTTGAATTGGCGTGCAAGTTAGTTACTAAAAAATAAATTTCAAACACTGTATAAAATAAATATAGCAACATAAAAATAATTGCCAAGTGAAGCGGCAAAAATCCTTTCAAAATGATGTAAGTTACAAAAAAAATAAGCGTTGAAAAAACCCGTAACGAGTTGGATAACATCACGTTAGTAATAAAGCCAAATCCATCATTCTTTTTTCTCTCTATTAGATAGAAGGAAAGCCATGTAGTAAAAAAATAATAAATAAAAATAATAATGAGTTCATTCAAACTTACATTTATCAGCTTTTGCCCCAATAAAGTGAATAAAAACAAAGCTAAAATACAGCTCAAAAGAAGTAAAAGGTAAGTAAATTTTTTAAGTAGCATTTTGGTATTCTAGGTAAGTTTATTTTTTAAAAGCTATAATTGCTTTGTTTACGTTACCATGCGCTTTTAAAAGTTTTTGGGCTTCTTGAGCCGAAATGTGAAGTTCGTCTTGAAGCATTTTTTCTCCTCTAGCTATTAATTTGAGGTTACTAAGTTGCATATGAACCATTTTATTGCCTTTTACTTTACCTAAGGTTATCATGGTCGTAGTTGTAATCATATTTAAAACCAATTTTTGAGCCGTACCCGCTTTCATTCTTGTGCTTCCAGTTAAAAACTCAGGACCAACCACAACTTCTATAGGCAAATCTACAGCTTGAGCCAATTCTGAACCCAAGTTGCAAACAATACAAGCCGTTTGGGCTCCTAGTTTTCTTGCATCATTTACACCACCTATTACATAAGGCGTTCTTCCTGAAGCTGCTATGCCAATTAAAAAATCTTTTTCTGAAAAATTATAGTTTTTTAAATCTATAATAGCTTGGCTTTCATCGTCTTCCGCAAATTCTACCGCTTTTCTTATCGCCCCATCACCACCTGCTATTATACCTATTACGAGATTATGGCTTACACCAAATGTTGGCGGGCATTCAGATGCATCTACTATACCTAATCTTCCACTTGTACCCGCACCTATATAGAATAATCTTCCTCCATTTTTTAATGCTTCTACTACCGAAGTTACCACTTTTTCAATTTGAGGAATCGATTTTTGTACCGCAAGAGCAACTAAGGCATCTTGTTGGTTGATGCCTACTAATAGCTCTTGGATACTTTTTTGGTCTAAATCTTTGTATTCAGATTCGGATTCAGTGGTATTTATCAATAGATTCCTTTTGATTGGTGGTACTCTACTAAAGCTTCTAAAGGATTTCTTATGATTTTGCTAATTGTAAGCCCTCTATCATTGGCTACCTTTTCAAGTATATCAGAAAGAAAAAAAGCCACAGATCCAATATAACCGATTGGAGCACTTCTCACATTTGAATAGCGTAAAATTACGTTATCAAATTGCAAAGCAAAGTTCTTGTAGCAAAGCGATTTGATGTATTCTTCTTCCTTATTTTCCATCAAAAATGGCATAAAAGATGCCAAATAGCGACTTGGGAATGGTTTGGTGTATACTTTATCTAAAATATCATCTTGGCGATCTTCGTATTTGGCTTCAAATTTAACCCTAATATGTTTAGGCATCGCTTCACGAATATAATCTGTAACCAAGAGTTTTCCATTAAAGCCTCCACTGCCTTCATCTCCCAAAAATAAACCTAGGGAATGTATGTTTTTGGTAATGCTTTTGCCATCGTATTCACAAGAGTTGGCTCCTGTACCTGCAATACAAGCTATTCCAGGAGAATCACCGAAAAGTGCTCTGGCTGCTGCTAGCAAATCATGATCTACAGTTACTTCTGTGTCTGGAAACGCTTTTTTAATACCTTTGGCTACTTGGTTTCGTTTTTCTATCGCCTCACAACCAGCTCCGTATAAAAAAATCTTTTCTACTTTATCACTAAAATCAAAATTAGGTATTAATCCTGTTTTTAAGTTATTATATATATCTTCTGGACTTTGGTAATAAGGATTAAAACCTACTGTTTTATAAGTGTAGCTTTTTTTGTTTTTATCTACAAATAACCAGCTTGTTTTGGTTGTTCCACTGTCTGCAATTGCAATCATATTGATATTTCTCGAATAATTTCTACAAAAATAAATCTTTTACTTATTTAAACAAGATAATTTCAAAATG
>JAAFJZ010000154.1 GCA_013298205.1 Cytophagales bacterium | reverse complement strand
TTTTTATTGAATCTATAAGCCAAGGTGATGTTATTTCAAATAGCTCTTCTAATACTGATGTGCTCAACGAATTTTCCATCCACAAAATTAAACATTTTTAACTTTCCACAATTTTTAGCGAAGAGCCTTTTTTATCAGCTATTCTATCCTCATTGATAAAGATTACTACTTTTTATCCATTTTTAATTTCTATTGGCTTTTATACTTTTTATAATTTCATATTAAATTTTGAACCTAACATAATTAAAATATTCAAAAAGTATGGATTTATAATTTTAGGATTTATAATTTCTATATCAATAGGGTATGTATGGGTTTTATATACAGATTTGCTCAAAAGTCAAAGTTATATTTCCAACAATCTAATAACAAGTTCTAAACTTAATGATTGGAATTTTGGAACTTTTTCACAAAAAAGTGACATTTTTTTTTGGGTTCAAATTAACAAAAATTCTCTTAATTTTTTGATTTACTCAATTTCAGCTAGCATATTGGCATATTGTTTAAACCTAAATCATAAAAAATTTATTTTAACTAGCACAATTTTTTCTTTAATTACTTTCATTACATTCACAAATCTTTATCAAGTTCATGATTATTATAATGTTGCTTTAGTTTTTTTTTACAGTGCATCGGTTGGATTATTTTTTGTTTCTTTAACAGACAAAACAAAAAACATTTGGCTAAAAACTTTATTCATTTTGTCAATTTTTGCTTTAAATTTTATAACCTATTTTGACAGGTATCAAAAATTTGTATTGGATACAAGTTCAGATTTGAAAATAATTTCAGAACTTATTCAAAATAAAGTTAAAAAGACTGAAATAATTTTTGTTGTAGGTATGGATTGGGACTCTACAATTCCATTTTATAGCAAAAGAAAGTGCGTTTGTTTACCATTTAAGTTTGAAAAAGAATTTAAAGAAAACACAAATTTATTTTGCGATAAACTTAATACTGGTAAACTACAAAACTTGTTAATAATTAATAACAAAAGTTTTCCAAAGGATAATTCTCTTTTGATAAAAAATGTTACCAAACTAGGTTTAAAGAAAACTTTACAATTAAATACAAATCAAAGATCAGCAACTTTATTTCATATGCCTATAAATTAAAAATATTTTACAAAAGCAAATTTTTTAGGTTTGTTGAGAAATTATATATTCAGCCTATATTTCTGATGATATTAAATAGAAAGAGATTTATAGCTAAGTTGCCATTTAAAAGCAAAATCTTACAGGCTTTGATAAAACTATTTAGCTTTTTCCCCTTGGTATTGCAACAAAAAAGCCTTGATAAAACCATCTAAATCGCCATCAAGTACTTTTTGTACATCTGTTCTTTCTACAGAAGTGCGCACATCTTTGATTAATTTATAAGGATGAAGCACATAATTTCTGATTTGGGAGCCGAAATCTATTCTCATTTTGGTACTTTCTATTTTGTCTCTTTCGGCATTTCTTTTTTCAATTTCTTGCTGGTAAAGTCTTGATTTTAAGAGTTGTAGGGCAAGTTCTCTATTTTGGTGTTGCGAACGCTCTTGCTGGCATTCTACGATAATCCCAGAAGGACGATGTTTGAGTCGTACTGCGGTTTCTACTTTGTTTACATTTTGCCCGCCTGCGCCTCCCGAACGGAAAGTATCCCAATCTATGTCTGCAGGATTTACTTCAATTAAAATGCTATCATCTACTTGAGGATACACAAATACTGAGGCAAATGAGGTATGGCGTTTGCCATTGGTATCGAAAGGGGAAATCCTAACCAAACGATGCACACCAATTTCAGATTTTAAATAACCATAAGAAAAGTCGCCTTCAAAACACAAAGTTGCAGATTTCAGGCCCGCCACCTCTCCATTTTGCCAGTTTATTTCTTTGACTTTATAGCCCTTACTTTCGCCCCACATGATGTACATACGGGCTATCATTTCAGCCCAATCTTGGCTTTCGGTACCACCAGCACCAGGATTAATGTCCATAACGGCATAAAGTCTGTCTTCCTCAGCATTGAGCATTCGTTTAAACTCAATTTGCTCGATGGTGTTGACCAAAAGTTCGTATTCATCTTCCAGTTCTTTTGTACTTGCATCGCCAGAGGCTTCAAATTCTTGAAGTGTCTCTAAGTCAGACATTTGTGAAGCCAGTTTATCATAGGCATCTGTCCAAACTTTTTTGGAACGAATGCTTTTCATTAGCAATTCAGCTTTTTCTACATGGTCCCAAAAACCAGGTCTTAGTGTAGCTTTCTGCTCATCTTCAATTTGGTTTTTTCGGTTGTCGTAGTCTAAAAATATTTTTAACTTATCAATACGTATTTTTAAATCTTTAATTTTTTCAGGATTCATTACTTACGTATTTTTACTTCAATCCAAAAAGTCTGAATAAATCATTTCCATTGGCATAAATAAGCAGGGTAAATAAAAGTGCCATTCCCAAATACTGAGCGTATTCTAGAAATTTATCAGAAGGTTTTCTTCCTGTAATCATTTCATAGAGCGTAAAAAGCGCATGACCGCCATCCAAAGCAGGAATAGGCAACACGTTCATAAATGCCAAAACCACTGATAGAAAGGCGGTTAAACTCCAAAATGCTTGCCAATCCCATACGCCAGGGAAGATTTTTCCCATCGAGATAAAGCCTCCAATTTGTTTGTAGCCTTCCACTTCTGGATCAAAAATAAGCTTGAGTTGTTTGATATAGCCTGAAAGTGTTTGGGTAGCTTTGTTTATTCCAGCTGGAAACGACTCAAAAAAGCCGTATTCCTTTGTATTCATTTTGAAGAAAAAATCTTCTCCCTTGGGCATAATACCTATCAAGCCTGTGCTAGGTATAAGAAGAATGATATTTACGGTATCTTTCCCTCTCAAAACGGTAATTTGTACAGGCTTATTTTTAAATTTCTGAAGGTTAAATTTGAATTCATCAAAAAAGAAAAGGGCTTGGTTGTTTAATCCTATAATTTTATCATTGAGTTTTAATCCTCCTTTTTCAGCCACTCCACTAGGCGCAAAGCCTCCAATTTCCAAGGGAAGTCTTGGCATAATATAACCTCTAGGATTTTTTTCAATGGCTATTTTGGTAAAATCGGATGGCACTTTTATATCCATTTCTGTGCCATTTCTATTGATTTTAATAATTTTGGTTTGCTCTATTAATATATCAGCTTGTATGCCATAGAATCTATCAGGTGCTTTGCCATCTAAAGCAAGTATTTTGTCCCCATTTTTTAAACCCAATTGATAACCTAGAGAATCACACATTACCCCATATTTTGCATTTTCTGCTGGCAAATACGACTCTCCCCATGTAAACAAAATCATGGCAAAAATAATTACTGCCAAAACTAAGTTTACAGTTACACCTCCAAGCATGATGATGAGTCTTTGCCAAGCAGGTTTAGACCTAAACTCATAAGGTTGTGGCGGCAGAGCCATTTGTTCTTTGTCCATCGACTCATCTACCATGCCTGCTATTTTCACATAGCCACCCATAGGAAACCAGCCTAAGCCATATTCTGTATCTCCTATTTTTTTCTTAAAGAGTGAAAAATTGAGCACAGAAGGAAGTGGAAAAAGGAAATCGAAAAATAAATAGAATTTATCTACTCGGGTTTTGAAAAGTTTAGCAGGGATAAAATGCCCTAGCTCGTGTAAAGTTACAAGAATAGAAAGACTGAGAATAAATTGTCCTGCTTTGATTAAAATTTCCATGCAATAGGTTTGGTTTTTGCTTAGTAAATGATGGGTGCTCGTTTAAATTCTTTGGTAGAATCGAATAAAAAGCGGTAGGTAAAATGTTTTTTTACTACTTGCGCCCCAACCGATTCGCAAATATGCATCATTTTTGGATTGAAATCACCAATCCAATTCATTTCAAATACATCATATCGAGCTTTGGGTTGTACTTTGTGAGCTGCAGCCATCACAATAGCACCTTCTAAGCCTTTGCCTTGGTGTTCTGGAATGATACCAAAAGCAACGCCAAACATTTTTTTGCAGGTTTTGCGCCATTGGTGGTATCGAAATTTTACCTTACCTAAAGCGTCTAGTTTGCCATTTAGGTGCTTAAAAATTTGGTTTAGCTCAGGAATCATAATAAAAAAGCCAGCTGGTTCTTGGTTATGATAGGCAAACCAAAGAATTTCTTCATCTAAAATGGGTAACATTTTTTTGAAAATACTCATCGCTTGCACTTTATTCATGCCTTTTACGCCTTCATGCTTAGACCATGCTTTATTATATATGTATAAAAAATCATCGGCATATTTTTCAAGTTCTTTCTTTTTAAAGTAAGAAAAGCTAAAAGCAGGATTTCGTGCGATTCTATCCGCTTTATCTTGCATAATTTGTGGCAACTTGGTTTGTACGGGCATGGAATAAGTATATTGCTCAAAATATAGCTTAAAGCCGTATTTTTCAAAGAAGTCTTTATAATACTTTTTGTGGTAAGGCATACAATAATTGGGTTCTAGCTCGCCTTCTATATGAAGTCCCCACCATTTGTCGCGTTCTCCAAAATTAATTGGTCCATCCATCGCCTCCATTTCTTTTGATTTATTCCAATTTAGGCAAGCATCAAAAAGTAATTTTGCTGCTTCATAATCATCAATACATTCAAAAAAACCCATTCCACCGGTAGGTTGCTCGAATGTTTTAGCTGTTTTTTTATTAATAAATGCGGCTACTCTTCCGATTACCTTATTGTCGTTGTTTCTCAATATCCATCTTACACACTCGCCATGTCTAAAAAATTTATTACTTTCAGAGTGGAAAATTTCTTCCACATCCTTATCCAAAGGTCTAATCCAAAGGGTATCTTGTTTGTAAAGCAGCACGGGGAAAAGAATAAATTCTCGGGATTGCTCAGGGCTTTTTACTTCCTCTATTTTCATTATACTTATCTTTTAAGGTACAAAATAAAGAATAAAAGAAGTAAGACTTCGTATTTATATCAAAAAGATTTAAAAAATTAGCTTCTGAAAAAATTTGTTTTCAGAAAATTGGGTTTGTTTTTTAGGCTATAAATTTAATTTTATCATTATTTTTGTTAATTTTGCTTATATAATGATAATAAAATTTTAAATATGTATTGCATTTTGATTTTATTACTCTATTTTTGAACCTAAATAAACTAAACAACTAAACCAAATTATTTATGGAACAAACCTTATTTACAACCAACAATTTGTGGATGATGATAGCCACAGCTCTAGTATTTATTATGCATTTGGGCTTTGCTACATTAGAGTCAGGACTTACAAGGTCTAAAAACACAGTTAATGTATTATTTAAAAACACGCTTACACCAGCAATTGGACTTATTGCTTATGCAATTTGTGGATTTAATCTTATGTATCCAGGCTTCGTTAATGGAGTTTCTACCGATTTTTTTGGATTTGCAGGTTGGGGAATAGGAACGGATGCATCAGGAGTAACTAGTACGTACAACGTGGGATATACCTATTGGACAGACTTTTTATTTCAGGCTATGTTTGCAGCAACTTGTGCTACTATAGTATCGGGGGCTGTAGCTGAACGTATTAAATTAGAAGCTTACCTGATCTTCTCAATTGTCTTTATAGGTTTGTGTTATCCTGTTTTAGGAAGTTGGAAATGGGGTTATGGTTGGTTAAACACCAAAGGTTTTTATGATTTCGCTGGTTCTACACTTGTGCACTCTGTTGGTGGCTGGGGAGCTTTGGCTGGTGTAATTCTTTTAGGAGCTAGAAAAGGCAAATATACTGATGGTAAAGTAAATGCAATCCCTGGACACAGTATGACTTCAGCTGTAATAGGTACATTTTTATTATGGTTAGGATGGTTTGGATTTAATGGAGGTTCTGTATTATCTGCTGATCCAGGACTTGTTTCTTTGGTATTTGTAACTACAAGTTTGGCGGCTGCGGCTGGTGGGATTTCTGCTGCATTAACCATTTTCTTTGTTACCAAAAAACATGATTTAAGTATGGTTTTAAATGGAATTTTGGCTGGTTTAGTAGCTATAACAGCTGGTGCAGATCAAATGCTTCCACTTAGTTCAATTATTATTGGCTTAATTGCGGGTGCTTTGGTAGTGTTTTCGGTTTTCTTTTTTGATAAATTAAAATTAGACGATCCAGTTGGAGCACTTTCTGTACATTTAGTTTGTGGTGTATTTGGAACTCTGGCTGTAGGTATGTTTGGTGCCAAATCTGGAATGGAACAATTTATGACTCAATTATTAGGAGTAGCGGCTTATGGAGTAGCAGCTTTTGCATTTAGCTTTGCCGTATTTTATATTTTGAAATTAACTATTGGTATTAGAGTTTCAGAAAAAGAAGAGGAAGAGGGCTTAGATGCACATGAGCACGGAATGAAT
>JAAFJZ010000153.1:3561-6368 GCA_013298205.1 Cytophagales bacterium | reverse complement strand
ATTCCTATTTTTATAAACAAAAGGAAGCAAACCTTCACTATTCCTACTGCTACTGAACCCATAGCCATTGTTTTAGATGGTGAAAATCAGCTTTTGGGTACAATAAAACATATTAAATCAGAAAAAGAATGGCTTTCTCAGTTTCGATTATCAAATCAATATATCAATAAAAAAGAAGCATTGGAATTTTTTAAAAATAAAAAAACCATTTTGGCAACTGAATTGAAAAAGATGGCTATTCAAGATAGTATTTTTGCAATTCAAGCTCAAGGATTTGTAATTTGGAGGGAAGATTTGATCAAAGGAAAAAAGGAATATAAAGAAGATTTAGATTTTGCGATTCAAAAAGCTGAGAGAACCATAGAAACATCACCAAATATTTCCGTTCGCAATTCGGCATTACAGTTTTTGGGTTTTTTTGAGGATGCCTATATTCAACCTATTTTACAAAAATCACTCAATGACAGCTCAAGTGTAATAGTAGCAACCGCAATTGAAGCTTTACAAAAAAATTGGGGTTCTACAATCCCTCAAGAAAATTTAGAGAAATTTAAAGAGTCAACAAATATTAATATCGTTTTAGCTTTACTAGAAAACGCAATTCAAAATAAAGATGTTAGCCAAACCAATTGGCTAATTAAAAAAATAAAATATTTCAAAAACGATGATTTGTATTATTTATTAGAAAAAAGTAAACTTTATTGTCTTTTAATAAATGATAAAGAAGAACTCGCAACATTATTAGAAAGTTTAGCTGTAAATGAGAAAAAGTCTTGGGTACGCATGGCAGCATTTCAGGCATTTTTAGCATGTGAAAAAATTAATAGCTACAAACAAAGGTGTGAGAAAATAAAAAAAGCAGAAACTGATCCCGAACTAATCGAATTGTACAAAAAAATGTAAGTTTTCGAGGTGTTTTCTTCAAAATTAATATTGTAGAAAGTTTTGCTATAGTTTAAAAAATATATCTTTTAATCAATTAAGGAAAATACAATAAAGTTATTAAGACTAATATTTGCATTCGGTGTTTTAATTATTTTGATAATAAAAGATAGTTTTTTCCAACGCATTTTTCATTTCCTTCCGCAACGTATCAGGACTCAAAACCTCTAATTCCTCTCCAAAAGACATTAATTCTTGCACAAAATCGTATGAAATCTTAAGAGATAGTTCAAAAACGATTTCAGACTCCGATTCAAAAATCGTTTTTTGACTTTCGTGAAGTGGATACGCTTTTACATATTTGCCTTGAGCGGCACTAAAGCTCAATTCTATGGTTTCTACCACTGCATTCTCTTCATCTATGATTCCAAAGCTATTTTTAAACCGATTTTCAATATCCAGATTTGATTCGGTGTTTTGCTTTTTCTTTAAAATATCTAATTCTGAAATACGATCCAAACCGAAAGTTTTAATTTTAGCATCTTTGATATCTTTGGCTACCAAATACCACCTGCCCTTACATTCTTTAAGCAAATAAGGTTCTACTTCACGAAGGGTAGAAAAATCATCCCAAAATTTCAAATGAGTAAATCTTATAACATTTTTACTTTTAATGGCCTGTAAAATTGGACCAAAATATTCGGAGCCTTGCGCTTTTCGTTTTTCAAAGTGAATAAATTGAGCATAGTTTTCGCTCATTTTCAATACGTTAAACAAATCATAAGCTTCGAGCATTCGTTCATGCCCGTTGTTTGTGTTAGTTTCTTTTATTAAATAAACTTTTTGAGAGAAATCATACTGAATATCAATATCATAAAGCGACCTAATCTCTGCTAAATCACGTTGAAATGTACGTTTTGTAATTTCTATTTTATCACCAGAAATTTCTGATTCCCTCATCAATAAACGATTGATTTCTTCAAAACTAGCACCCTTTTTTTTGAGTTTATTGATAATGATTGTGTACCGAGAAAGATAGATTCGTTTAGACATTAGATAATTTTTAACAAATTTAATCTATATTAACGACAAATTATGTCGTAGTTTTCAATTATTTCATAAATTATATAGCAAATATTTTTTTGTATATTTGCATCCTATAAAATGATAAAATCATGGAATTTAATATTGAATTTACTAAAAATCAAGTAGTTGAAATCTTAAGACAAATGCCTGAAAACATGAGAAATGAGGTTATTGAAGAGGTAAAGAAAGGTGTTTCTTCAGAAATAGAAAATTTAATTTTAGAGGATTTTAAAATATATGATAAAACCTTTAGGGCTTTGGAATCATCCAAAACAGATACGATTATTGATGAGTATCATAAAAAATATGAGGAAACTTATAAGAATTTAGCTAAATAATTTACCTATTAAACAATATCGAAAATTAGTATCCTTCTCGATTGTATTTTTTTATTACTGAGAAATAAAAACCGATAGAATAATTCGTTTTTGCTGATTCAAAAGCTTTTAATCCTTTATTTTTTTTCGATCGTAGAACTCAATCTTGAGCTGTTTGCCATTATATAAGTTGATTTACAGGTCAAATTGTTTTAGGCAAAGAAATTAAATCAAGCATAATTTTTAACTTAGCTTCAACTGCTTTTACGAAATCGTCAGTTTGAAAAATTTGATAATATGTTTCATAATTCCAATCGTAAAATTCCTTGAATTCAATATAACATGGCCAAAGTTTGGAATCATCATAATTTCCGAATTCTTTTTTAAAATTTTCTAATATTTGAGCTAAATTACTATTCGTATTCGATGTTTCGATATTATATCTAAACCCAAAATATAAATTTTGTGTGTATTTCTTATCAAATTCAAATCTTATAATTAAGTTTACGTTTGTAAGATTAT
>JAAFJZ010000153.1:0-3551 GCA_013298205.1 Cytophagales bacterium | reverse complement strand
AATGTCTTCATCAGATTTTTTAATTTCCAAATACCCAAGGAAATTCTCATTAGAACTTAATACTTTTTTCACTATTTCATTTGCCATAACTTGATTTATTGATTGATTCGTTAAATACTTTATAATGTGAATATACTGCAATATCGTTTCCCGCAACATGGCATGGTTTACAGCTTCTTTTTGGCAGGCTTCGAGCCAAGTTATGATATCTGCTTTATAAGAAATACAAAAATAATCTTCATTTGATTTTAAATTACCTTTGCTGTTGTCAGAAGGTTCGTCTCCAAATAAAGTTAAATAAAAAAGTTTTGCTGTATTTTCTTTGTCAAAGTTCTTATACCTAACTAATTGGTTTTCTTGGTCTCTAGCATAGATTTTGTTTTCTATAATTATGTATTTCTTTTTTGTGTCAGTAATTAAAATATCTATTCTTCCACCCTCCTCTCTGTTTTCGCTGATGCTACCTGTTGAAATTTCTACTTCAACTTTTGCATCATAGATTATAAAATTTTCAATTTTCTGTAAATCACAAAATAGCTTTAAAAAAGTTTCACCTTTACCATGACTGCCTTTCGGATTAAGTAATTCAGACAGTAGGTTTGAATGTAGCTTTACCTCGTTACTATGTAAGCCAAGAATCTTAAAAATATTAAAGTTCTCTCCACTGGCTTGAGCAAGCTTTTCGTATTTTTCACTTATCGAATAAACTTGTGTAAGTAAGTTTTGAATGTTGTCCATTTATTTTTTTTGCAAATCTACAAATATTTTATTTTTTTAATCCAAACTTTAACTACGACATATTTTGTCGCAATGCTAACCTAATTTTGCATCAAATATTAAAACTCAAAAATATGATAACAGAACTATTTATAAAAGAAAGCACATTTAATCTTTCCGAAACAACAAGGAAAATGCAAATTTCCAATGTATGGGAAAATTCTAATTTTAATTTTGCAAATTTATTCATTGCTCATTTTAATTATTTACCTAATTCTATCGGAATAAGGCGAATTGATTGCTCAAAATTATTGACTTGGTTAGAAGTAAATTACAAAACTGAAATTAAAGATTTTTATTTTTACAGCTCACATTCGAATAAAAATACAAATTATACTTTCCATTGTTTATGTTTATTTCTATACGAAGATTTGGTAATTAGACTTGATA
Organism: Cytophagales bacterium; assembly: GCA_013298205.1. Taxonomy (GTDB): domain Bacteria; phylum Bacteroidota; class Bacteroidia; order Cytophagales; family UBA9547; genus JAAFJZ01. The sequence goes on along the minus strand of JAAFJZ010000153.1, from coordinate 2,384 downwards.
CAGACCGTAATAATCTGTATAAAAAAACAAATCAACTAAAAATTGACTCTTTTATTCAAATTATTCAAAAGTTTAAGTTAAAAAAAATGGTTAATAGACCCGATATATCATTAATTGTTAATGGAGATTACGGCATTGAAACTAAATCAATAGAAATTTCGAAAAATAAATTAAATATTGACGATAACTATAATTCTGATTTTAAAGATATTCACAAAAATATTTTTAAAAGACTTTCACTAAAAAATGATAAAGGGTTGGTTTTACTACATGGCAAACCTGGAACTGGAAAAACTTCTTACATCCGCTATTTAATTGCTTCTTTAAAAAAACAGGTAATATTTTTGCCTCCTGATATGGCTACAATAATTACAAATCCAGCTTTCATTTCGTTTTTATTAGATAACCCAAATTCTGTTTTGGTAATAGAAGATGCTGAAAATATTGTGATTGACCGTGAAAATGATGGGAACTCTTCAGTTTCTGCTTTATTAAATATATCAGATGGATTGCTTTCTGATTGTTTAAATATTCAAATTATTTGTACGTTTAACACAGATATTTCCAAAATTGATAGTGCTTTAATGCGTAAAGGAAGGCTAATTGCAAAATATGAGTTTAAAGAATTAGAAATCGAAAAAGCTCAAGCCCTTTCCGATAAAATAGGATTTAAAACAATTGTGAATGAACCCATGAGTTTAGCATCAATTTACAACCAAGACGAAAACTTTTTTCAACAGCCTAAAAGAAACCCAATAGGTTATAAAGTAGTTAATAAAAACTTAAATAAACAACATTTGGGCGGCAATTCTTTTTCCATTCCTAATCCAAAATATTTTTCATAAAATTTAAAAATGCTTATAATTTTGACAAAATTGAAACATAAAATGAATGATTTATTAAAAATCGAATACAATAAATATCTTAATGGTTTGCGTTCTAAGTTTTCAGTTCAAGATGCTGAGTACTTATCTTTGCCTTTACTAATGCATGTTTATCCAAATTATTTAGAAGCTGATACTAAAATTCTATTTGTAGGTCAAGAAACAAACGGTTGGGAAGGGAAATTAAATGATGAATTTAAACTTCAAACTGAACATTTAGTTAAAAAATATGAAAAATTTGAGTTTGGTTTTGGAGAACATAAGTATTCTTCTCCAATTTTTAGGTTTATGAAGAGGATTTATGAGAGTTTTAATACAATTCCGATGCTGGTCGGTGTGCAAATAATCAATTGAATTTGCTAAACTAGCTTTTTTTACATTGATTAATAAAATTATATTTAAAATTCAATTGATTTAGTTTTTTCTAAAATTTGTGTAAATCTGTCAATGTCTTTGATTAATAATGGCAAATCTTTATCCAACCAAGTAAGAAAAATAAGCATATCACTATAATTTTTTTTTAAATCATCAAGCTTTCTGAATATAGGCTCATAATGATAAATTCTATTTCTTAAAGTTCTAATACGAAACAAAGAATCTTCAATTGTGTTTCTTTGTCGCAAAGGCTTTGGTATATTTTTGAAAATTAATCGTAGCGGTTTCCAAAGCAACTCTGTATAATTTTTATTAAATAATCGGTTCCAAAACCCAAAGTTTAGTTCTGCGATAATACAATCTGCTGTAATAATTTTTTTTTGTCTTGAAAGTTTTTGAGTGGCTTCTGAAATATATATTTGAAATTCCTTTGGTAGATTATTGTTAAACCAATAATCATCTTTAAAATATACCTTTAAACTCTCATTTATTGCATTTCTTAAGCTGATTTCGAGAATTGAAAGTATTGGATAAAATGCCTCCGAAAGTTCTATATTTGCTTGATAAAGCTGATATGATTTTGAAAAATCATTATTTGTTTGTGATAAATAAACATTAAACCTTTGATTAGATATATAGAATTTTAATTTTTCATGTGTCATAATTTAACAAATTTGTTAAATTATTTGTGTAAATCATAATTACATATTACTTTTGTGATGTGATACTGCTTCCTCCTCTCCCAAACTTTGTGTTGGTGATGAAAGCAGTTTTTAGTTTTTTTCTTATTCCCTCAAATCTCAACTTCTAATATTTTATTACTAATCCGATGTTGGTCGGTTTGCAAATAATCTATCGAATTTGCTAAACTAGCATTAATAAAAGTTGTGTTATTTTCTGAATAAGTGCCATACGCACTATGAATATGTCCAAAAACATGAAGTTTTATTGCCGTTTTTTTGATTTTGGCGAGTAAATCTTTACAACCCAATTTATTATCCAAAATCCCAAAAGGAGGAGTGTGGGTAATCAAAACATCGGTTTTGGTAGGAATTTTTGCCCAAATTTTGGCTATTTCTGTGCCTCGCTGTTTGTTAAATGCCATTCCCAAAAAATATGGCGAAA
>JAAFJZ010000152.1 GCA_013298205.1 Cytophagales bacterium | reverse complement strand
GAGCATCTTTTAAAACTGCCTTTCACCAACGACAGCAATAGCCTTGACAAACGATTTTATAGCGAGCTGTTGCACATTATTGGGCTTACCGAAACCAAAGAAGGAGGCAAAAAACTGATTGAACGAAACAAAGAAGGCGAACGAAATTCGGGAAGCATTCTCGAAGATGCCATCATTCAATTGGATAGTTTAGACAAAATAAGCCGCCTCGAAAAACCTAGCCAGTTTGGCACCAACACCCAAGAACGCTTATTTAATGTGGCACTTGAGCTTTCGATCACTTGGATAAACAGAATTTTGTTTCTCAAATTATTAGAAGCCCAACTTATCACCTATCAAAAGGGCGACAAATCATATTCGTTTTTAAGTTTAGACAAAATCAAAAACTATGACGACCTAAATAGCTTGTTTTTTCAGGTATTGGCACGCAAATATGAAGACAGAAACCAAGATGTAAAAAAGGCTTTTGAAAAAGTGCCTTACTTGAATAGTTCGCTATTTGAACCCACAGAAATGGAGCAGGTAACGTTATTCATCAGCAATTTGAAAGATGACAAAACCATTCCCGTCATTTCTGCAACCGTTCTCAAAGACCAACAAGGCAAAAAACGAACCGGAAATATAAACACGCTTGAATATTTGTTTGAATTCTTAAATGCTTACGACTTTGGTGCCGAAGGCAAAGAAGAAATTCAGGAAGACAACAAAACCCTCATCAACGCTTCGGTTCTTGGATTGATTTTTGAGAAAATAAATGGCTACAAAGACGGTTCGTTTTTTACGCCAGGTTTTATCACCATGTATATGTGCAGGGAAACGATACGCAAAGCAGTGGTGCAAAAATTTGACCAACATTTTCCTGATTTTAAGATTAGCACGATTGAAGGTATTTTTGAATTGATACCGCAAAAAATTACCAGAAAAAAGGCAAATGAAATCATCAATAGTATAAAACTGTGCGACCCTGCGGTGGGTTCGGGGCACTTTTTGGTTTCGGCACTCAATGAAATGATTGCTGTAAAAAACGATTTGAAAATTTTAGAAGACCGAGAAGGAAAATCACTACTCCGCTACGAGGTAGAAGTAATAAATGACGAACTTATAGTAACAGACGAAAATGGCGAACTCTTTGAATACAACCCCAACAATAAAGAAAGTCAGCGCATACAAGAAACGCTTTTTCACGAAAAGCAAACCATCATCGAAAATTGCCTTTTTGGGGTGGATATCAATCCCAATTCTGTAAAAATTTGCCGTTTGCGTTTGTGGATTGAGTTATTGAAAAACGCTTATTACAAAACCGATATAGCCCACGGTTTAAACCGTGGGCTATGGGAATTAGAAACCCTGCCCAATATCGACATCAATATAAAATGTGGAAACTCACTAGTGAGCCGTTTTGCCATTGATGCTGACCTAGCCCACGGTTTTAACCGTGGGTCTAAATGGACAATTGACAGCTACCGAATTGCCGTAGCCACCTACCGAAACGCTGATAGCAAGGAACAAAAGCGGGAAATGGAACGCTTAATTGCCGACATCAAATCGGATTTTAGAAGCGAAATTTCCAAAAATGACCCAAAACTCACAAAGCTATACAAGCTCAATGGCGAACTTACCAAACTTACTACGCAGCAGGGTATTTTTGGCATGAGCGACAAAGAAAAGAAAGATTGGAACAAAAAAGTAACGCAACTCACCGAAGAAACCCAAAAACTAGAAACCGAAATTGAAGATATAAAAAGCAACAAGATTTATGAAAATGCTTTTGAATGGCGATTTGAATTCCCCGAAGTGCTCAATGACAATGGAGATTTTGTTGGCTTTGATGTGGTGATTGGAAATCCGCCATATGGGATTGATTTTAGTGAAAGAGAAAAAGATTTTTTGAAGGCAGAATTTCAATTATTAGTTGAAAGAATTAGAAATTCATTTTTGTATTTTTTTGGGCAAGGCTTACGAATTACACGACTTAACGGAATATTGAATTACATTGTTCCAAATGAAATTATGTTTCAAATTTATATGACTAAAGCAAGAAAATATTTCTTAACAGAAAAGAAAGTTCTTTCGGCTGTAAATCTTGGAGACAATGTTTTTGAAGATGCGGTTGTTTCTTCTGCAATCCTTGAAATCCAAAATAAAACAGAAGAAAGGTATTCTGTTTTAATGGCAGATTTAAGAGAAAAAATTATTGACAGATATGTTAATCCAAATGATTTGGTAAAAGTTAGTTCGGATTCTTTAAAGGCTAACTTCAACCATATTTACGTTGTAGGTTCTGAAAAATCAAATTTAATAAATAAATTGATGAATGATTTTCCAACATTGGAAAGCATTTCAATGACTATTGCAAATGGAATTAGCACAAGTTGCGATAAAGTTTATATTGCAAATGGCGATACAATCAAAAAACATAAAATTGAAACGTCAGTTGCTAAACGAGCAATAAGAGGTAGTAATTTTCACAAGTATTTTATTGATAATAATGTTGATGATTTTGTTATTTACATTACAAAAGACACAATAGTTGAAAAAGTGCCAAACACGATTGCGTATTTAGAACCTAATAAAGAATTATTAATTAAAAGTTCAGTTGAAAAGAAACAAGGAAAACGAGATTGGCATATTTTGTTCAGACCAAGAGTGGAAAGTGATTTTGTGACACCTAAAATTTTAGTTCGCCAAACTGCTGACAGAATTATTGCTGCTTTAGATAATGAAATTGGATTTTATCCAATAGACACAGTTAATGTTGTGAAACTTCAATCAGAAGACATTAACTTTAACTTGGCAGTTTTGGGTATTTTAAATTCAAAACTGATTACCTTTTTTTATCAAGAAATTTCGCAAGAAGGCGGTAGAATTTTAGCACAAGTGAAACCAAGCAGAGTTAAGGCTGTTCCAATTCCAGTTTTGAAAAATATAAAATCACTTTCAAAACTTGTTCAAACAGTCATTTCTAAGAAACAAGAGAAAGCCGACACTACAGATTTAGAAAACCAAATAGACCAATTGGTTTATAAGCTTTACGACTTGAAGGAAGATGAGATTAAAATTATAGAAAACACCTAACAATAATCCCATTAAATGAGCACTTATTCACAAATTTATATTCAAGTGGTTTTTGCCGTAAAAGGCCGAGAAAGTTTAATACAAGCATTATGGGAGGAAGAATTGTATAAATATATTACTGGCATTGTCACAAATAAAGGGCAAAAGCTATTGGCTATCAACGGCATGCCAGACCATATACATTTTTTGGTTGGAATGAAACCATCGTGTTGCTTGTCTGATTTGGTGCGTGAAATTAAAAAATCATCAAACGATTTTATAAAGGAAAAACAGTTTACAAAGTTTAAATTTCAATGGCAAGAAGGATTTGGCGCATTTTCATATAGCCATTCCAGTTTAGATAATGTGATAAATTACATCATGAACCAAAAGGAACATCATAAAAAGAAAACCTTTAAAGAAGAATACACCGAATTTTTGAAAAAATTTGAATTAGAATATAAAGACGAATATTTGTTTGATTGGATAGAATAACATGATCAACATACGACCCCGTTGGGGTCGCACCAATCCGTTCACATATATTTCTATAAACATATAATCCCTTCGGGATTAATAAAACGATGCCAACACCACGTACGACCCAAGCGGGGTCAAATATTTATAGAAAATTTATTGTTAAAGATGGTTCGACCCCGAATGGGTCGCATGTTTATAACAAAACGATGCCATCACCACATACGACCCCGTTGGGGTCGCACCAATCCGTACATATACATTTCTATAAACATATAATCCCTTCGGGATTAACAAAAACGATGCCAACACCACGTACGACCCAAGCGGGGTCAAATATTTATAGAAAATTTATTTTTAAAGATGTTCGACCCCGAATGGGTCGCATGTTTATAACAAAACGATGCCAACACCACGTACGACCCAAGCGGGGTCAAATATTTATAGAAAATTTATTTTTAAAGATGTTCGACCCCAACGGGGTCGAATGTTTATAGCAAAATGTTTATAACAAACGATGCCATCACCACATATGACCCCGTTGGGGTCGCACCAATCCGTTCACATACATTTTTTATAAACATATAATTCCTTCGGGATTAACAAAACCGACCCCAACGGGGATGTATATTTATAGCAAAACAATGCAATCACCACATTCGACCCCTTTTGGGTCGAATCAATCCGTTCGCATATATTTCTATAAACATGTAATCCCTCCAGCTACGGTTCTGTAAGAACGTAAGGGTGAAAGACCTTGCGCAACTCAGTGAGTGAAAAGCCCGCAAGCGAGGCATGAAGCAAGGATTTGGAGCGAAAGCCCGACCCTTTTCAGGGCACGACCAAAAGCTTTTTAATTTTTTTAATTTGATTTATAAAACCATTAGAATAAGATGTGAAGCATATTGTCTTTGCATAATAAACTAAATGCACCATTCCTTTTTTTAATTTGTGATTTCATTTTTAAATTTTTGTATAAGGCAAGGATAATGATTAATTTTGTACGTTTTTATTCTTATTTATCACAAATCACTTGATTCACCAATGAACAACAAAATCTACATTTTTGACACCACTTTAAGAGATGGTGAGCAAGTTCCGGGTTGCCAGCTTACTACCAATGAGAAAGTAATCATAGCAAAGGAACTCGAGCTACTGGGTGTAGATGTGATTGAAGCGGGGTTTCCGATTTCTAGTCCAGGTGATTTTGAGTCTGTAATCCAAATCTCAAAAGCGGTTTCTGCACCTACGATTTGCGCTTTGACACGTGCCCGTGAAGGGGATATTGATGTGGCAGTAGATTCTTTGAAATATGCTAAAAACAAAAGAATCCACACGGGAATTGGAGCATCCGATTTCCATATTTTGCATAAATTTAATAGCAACCGAGCTGAAGTTTTGCAAAGAGGTGTAGAAGCTGTAAAATATGCCAAAAAATTTGTTGAAGACATTGAGTTTTATGCTGAGGATGCAGGACGAGCTGATAACCAGTTCCTTGCTCAAATGGTGGAAGCGGTAATCGCTGCTGGAGCTACGGTGGTCAACATTCCTGATACGAATGGCTATTGTTTGCCTGATGAATATGGTGCAAAAATCAAATATTTGTTTGAAAATGTAAAAAATATACATAAAGCAATTATCTCGGTTCATTGCCATAATGACTTGGGTTTGGCTACTGCCAACTCGCTTGCTGGCGTAATTAATGGCGCTCGACAAATAGAATGTACCATCAATGGAATAGGGGAAAGGGCTGGAAATACTTCTTTGGAAGAAGTAGTGATGGCAATCAAAACCCATCAAGAAATGGGCGTTTATACTGAAATTAATACCAAACGCATTTATCCTTTGAGTAGAAAGGTTTCTAGTATGATGCGTATGCCTGTGCAGCCGAATAAAGCTATAGTAGGTAAAAACGCTTTCGCACATTCTTCTGGCATACACCAAGATGGAATGATAAAAAACAAGAAGAATTATGAAATCATGGAGCCTGAAGATGTGGGCGTTTCGGAGTCTTCTATTATTTTAACAGCCAGAAGCGGAAGAGCTGCGCTAAAATATAGATTGGAATTATTGGGCTATACAATAGATAAAGACCAATTAGAAATTAAATACGAAGAGTTTTTGAAGCTCGCTGATGCCAAAAAAGACAACGTAAATGACAAAGATTTGCGTGCTTTGATGGGAGAAGGTGTGGAAAATAGAGGCATATTTCTTGAAGAATTGGAAGTAACTTGTGGCTATAAAATACAGCCTAAGGCTAAAGTAACTTTGAAAGTAAATGGGCAAAACCAAACGGTAATCAGTGAAGGAAATGGACCTGTAGATGCGGCTTTGAAATCAGTAAAAACGATTTTGAAAGATGAATCTACTTTGGAAGAGTTTTTGGTGCAAACCATCACCGAAGGTCATAATGATTTTGGTAAAGTGCACATGACAGTAAAACAAGGAAATAATACCTTGTATGGGTTTTCTGCTAATACAGATATTGTTCTGGCTTCAGTAGAAGCTTATTTAGACGCAATAAATAAAGTATATTAGTTTTTTTTATAATAAAGTTTTGCTTAATCTATAAAAGCATTAGCTTTGCATCCTGTTAAAAAAACAGGGTTTTTATAATTGCCCAGATGGCGGAATCGGTAGACGCGTTGGTCTCAAACACCAATATCTTCACGGATGTGCCGGTTCGACTCCGGCTCTGGGTACGTTTTTTCAAGTACATTTTTCATTTAACTTTTTATTTCTCACACCAAACCAAAGTACATTTTTGTTTAATTGCTAATGGTTTTTTTTATAAAATTCTAATTTTAATTCTTTAAAAAAAATAAAAATTAATTTTTG
>JAAFJZ010000151.1 GCA_013298205.1 Cytophagales bacterium | reverse complement strand
GACCGTTTCCAGCAGATGGCTTCTTTGGCAAACACCAATACAAAGGTTTTGATGGCGTAATGGCGTGCTACCACGACCAAGGTTTGATACCTTTCAAAGCTTTGGCTATGGACTCTGGCATCAATTTTACTGCAGGACTCAATTTTGTGCGCACCTCACCCGACCATGGCACGGCCTACAAAATTGCCGGCAAAAACCAAGCAGATGAAAACTCATTTAGACAATCTTTATTTTTGGCTCTTAATGTAATTAAAAATAGAAGTTCTTTTCAAGCAAAATGATTAAAATTTAATATTTTAGATTTGGATTGAAACTAAAAAGTAAGAATCATTTGAAATATGAGTAAAAAATGATTTTAAAATGAATGAATTTAGATGTTTACAAATGAAAATTAGAAAATAAACACAATTCTTAAATTGTGAATAATAACGGTTTTAAATATAGTTATTTTGATAATTCCATTTAAAACCAATTTCTATTTCATAAAATAAATTTATTTCTATGAAATTTTGCTAATTATTTTTTTTTTTCAAAACAATCAATACTTTTGTAGAAGTTTAATCAATATTAATATCATGTCACAAGGAACAGTAAAATTTTTTAACCAAACAAAAGGATTCGGTTTTATTAAAGATGATGAATCTGAAACAGAAATTTTTGTACACGCTACAGGTTTATTAGGTCAAATTAGAGATAATGAACGTGTAGAGTTTAAGATTGTAAAAGACAAAAGAGGAGATAAAGCCATTGAAGTTAAGAAAATATAATCTTTGAAATATCTTTATAAAAAGCCTTAATATAATGTTAAGGCTTTTTTTTTAGGCTAAAGGTAAAATTCTTTAGTTTAAATTTATACATTAAAAAAAATGTTTAAATACAATTTAAAAACAAGTGAAGGATTATTTTTTGCAATAGCATTTGTAGAAGGTATTTCATTTTTAATTCTTTTATTTATAGCAATGCCTCTCAAATATTTGGCTGGTTTACCCAAGATGGTAAAATATGTAGGTTTGGCTCATGGTGTTTTATTTGTTATATTTGGTCTGGCGTTACTTTGGGTTTATTTTGACAAAAAATGGTCATTAATTAAGGTTTGTATAGCCTTTCTCTCTTCATTAGTTCCATTTGGTACTTTTTGGTTTGAAAAAAGGTGTAAATCTTAATGGTTTCCTGCTTATATATTTTTTTTAAAAACTATTTTAATTCAATTTCCTTTTTTAGCCAAACATCAAAATCTCCATATTCTTTTAAGAAGCTTATTCCAATCGGAATATAAAACAACGAAACCGTTTGAAATAAATCGCTAAATTCTGGCTTAAATAATTTTACTTTATCTTTTTCAGTTGTTAAAATAAATTTGCAATTCATTTTTTGAGCTTCTAGTATGATTTCCTTAATTTCTAAAATTGTATAATCATGATGATCAGGAAACGCAAAATGCTTTTGTAGATTAAAATTTTGCTTTAAATAATTTTCAAAATTGGTATCATTTGCTAAACCTGAAAACGATATAATTGGTGTATTCTCAAAAAATGAATCATTGCCAAAAACATCAATTGGTTCTTGATAAACTATTTTTGAGAAAAAAATAGTTGTGTTTTGCAATGCATATTTTCTGATTTTCGATGTAATTTGCTCTATTTCTTTTTTATGAATCGAGTCTGGCGTTTTACTTATTACAATTGCATTTGCTCTTTTAACTCCAAAACGATGTTCTCTTAAACTACCAGCAGGCAGTAAATAATCATTAAAAAACAAATTCTCAAAACTGCTAAGCATAATATAAAAAGTTCCCTTTAAAGTACGATGCTGAAAAGCATCGTCTAAGATAACCCATTCTAAATTATGATTTGTATCATAGATTTTTTCAATTGCTTTTACTCGGTTTTCACCTACAAAAACAGGAATTTGACTATTTAACCTTTGGTAAATAAGCAAGGGTTCATCACCGATTTGATGGGTATCACTTTTATCATCAGCTTCAATAAAGCCTTTTGTTTTTCTTTTATAACCTCTGCTTAAAAAAGAAATTTTGTATTTATCTTTCAATAAATCAATTACATATAAACAATGAGGCGTTTTTCCTGTACCTCCGATAGCAATATTTCCTATGATGATTGAGTTTATTTTTCCTTTTTGAGATTTCAAAACTCTAGACTCAAACCCTAGGTTTCTAACTCTAATTATTAAATCCCACATTAAACTTAAAGGAAAAAACAAAATCAATCGAAGCGATATTTTTGAAGCCATTTTGATTTTAATTTAAAGAAAAATATCCTTTTTCAGGTGTGTAATGGATGTTGTTATTTAGATATTTTTTCATTTTATCAAAATATTTCTGAGAACAAGTAGCATCAAAAATCCAGTTTTTAGATAAATTTTTATTTTTTTCAGCAAATTTATAAGATAATGCATGATTTGACACGAGCACCAAATCGAATTTTATATTTGAATCTAAGTCTTTTTTCAAAGAGTTTGAAAATGCTTTGAAATGAATAATCAGTTGATTATGAAATGAATATATAGTTGAATATGAATTTTCTTTTTTTATTACTTTCAAATCGTTGTATATTTCTTTTTTGGGGTGAAAAGAATGTCTTTGTTTATGAAAGCGAGCAAAATAAAATCTTTTTAAAGAGCTATTTTCAGAAATAGCTGAGGTGGTAAAAATATTTTTTTTAAATCCTTCATAAAAACCTATTGCATTGTTTTTGTTGATTTGAAAAACTACAAATAATTTGGATTTAGAAATCTGGTTTAAATGAAAAATTCCTAAGAAAGAATAAAAAATCACAAAAAATGTACAAACATAAATCCAATAAAATTTACGGAAAGCAAATAATAAAATTAATGAAAGGATGATTCCATTTAGTAGCCAAAATTGCAAATTGCTAATCCATATATCTTCAGTGAAAGAATAAGGAATTTTTTCAAAAAACAAAACGATTTCATTGGTATAAAATGTGATTTTAGTTAGCAGAAATGCAGTTATTTTAGCTAAAAATGGTATCCAAGAAATAAGCAACAAAAATAAACCCAACCACAAAATTGCTACCGTTATGGGAATTACGACTAGATTAGACAAAATGAATATATTTGAAAATTGATGAAAGTATAACATTCCTAGAGCAAAAGTAGGAATTTGAGCCGCAATGGAGAGTGAACTGGTATTCCAAACAAAATTTGCAGCTTTATTTTCAAATGTAAACCAGTTGTTGATAATTGGATAAAAATACACAATACCCAAAAGTGCTAAAAACGACATTTGAAACCCCACATCAACTAAATAAAATGGATCGTAGCACAATAAGGCAAAAGCAGTTACGGATAAAACATTATAAATTTGAACTTTTCTATTTAGAGTTTGTGTAAGTAGTACTAATATGTACATGATCGCAGCCCTAAGCACACAAGGTGCATAGCCTGTAACAAAAGCATATAACAAAATCAAAGAGCTAATAATCAACCAAAATATCCAATTTCCATATTTTATTTTTTGAATGGGTTTAAAAATTAAGCTTAAAATCAAAAATAAAATCCCAACATGCAAACCAGAAACAGAAAGGACGTGTAAAGCACCAATTCCTGAATAAGCAATCGTAATCTCCTGGTCTATTTCACTTCGTTCACCTAAAACCAAAGCCGAAATTATGGCTTTTTCTCTTATAGAATGAAGGTTTTTGTCAAAAACTTCAACGCATTTTTTTCGAATGTTGATAGCAAAATTTAGAAAGCTCGATTCATATTGAGAGCCAATTCCTACAGCTTTTTTTTGGGTATAATCTTTAAATAAAACACCTTTATAAGCTAAAAATTTTTGCATATCAAACTCAAAAGGATTCTTGGGCCCTTGAATTAAAGTTGGTTTTGAATTGATAAGAAAAATATCTCCATAATTGGCAGGTTGAAAATCTAAAGGAAAATATAACTGAATTTTAGCTTCAACATTTTCCCATTTGTTTCTAATTTTTAATTTCGTAATTTTAGCAATTCCTTTGTAAAATTGATTTTTTTTCACGGAAGGCTCCTGCATTACGCACGTGTATGCAAATGCTTTTTCCACTTTTTCTTTATAAAAAGTATATTCTAATCTTTTGTTTTTCACTAAAGATATACCCAAACAAATTAAAATAATACAAGCAACTATTCCATTCCAATTTCTAAAATGAAAGTTTTTCGTTTTTTGATGGATAAAGAAAATAAAAATGTAAACTGAAAAAAGAATTAATAGTATAATCTCTAATTTTATGAGGAAATAGTTAGAAATTAAAAAATTTATTTCAAAAGTAATGCCTATTACTAAGAAAATAAGAAATCTAACAAAGCTTATTGGGTACCAGTTTATCAAAATGCTTTTATTTAAAAACAATTTAAATTCAATTATATAACAAAAATTCTTATTTTTATAAAATAGGTTACATTTACTCTTTAAAAAAGATATAAAGTTGTAAGATTAAATGAAATATCATCTTATTTTTGCAAGAACAATTACATTAACTTTTTTTCTGAATTTAAAAATGAAAATATTAACTCAATCTCTTTTTTTTACAATATTATTGCTTTTGTCGCAAACGATATATGCACAATACACTATTACTCCCAAACAAAGAGTATCAAGAGATACATTGTATGTTGGTTTTGAAATAGTTAATAACGGAACTCCTTTTGCGATTTCAAATGCTGAGCTTAACATTAGTTTAAACAATGCAGCTTTAGATTTAACAAATGCTTCTTTAACTCAATCAGCAATAAGCTCACCTTGGGGTGAAAGTACCAATGGATATAATCCTATTACTCTTATTAATGGAGGCACTTATTTAAGATTTAAAATTAACCAAAATAACCCAAGTGGCACGGGTTACATTACACCAAATACTTCAGAAAAAATTGGGGAAATTGCTGTTCCAATTACAAATTGTGTTTCAAATAGTTTACTTGCTTGGAATTCTTCTGCACCTCTTAGCCAAATAATAAATTGGTCAAATGCTAATATCACCTCTGGAGCAACATTTGCTTCACCAGCACCTATTACTCAAAGTTTAGGCATTCAAGGAAGTAGTTTTACATTAAGTGTTTCCCCTTCTGCTACAGTTTGCGGAACTGCAAATATGACTTTTACTGTAGATCAAACACCTGTAAATCCTGCTTCATATATGGATTACAGACTTTACCAACAAACGGGATTGGCTACTCCAGTTTTAGTTAGCGGGCCTCAGGCTTCAAATGATTTTTCTGGAGTTAGCTCTAACAGTTTTAATATTGGAGATAAAGTTTTTATAACTTTCAAACAGTCCTCAGGATTAATTTGTACTGCCACCACAAGCTCAGTAACAATTGGAAAATTAACAAATCCCGATATAGAAATTACCAATGGAATTTTTATTCCGCCAGACTTAACTGCAAGAAAATGTCCCAGCACAGATTTTGAAATTATTGCAACTCCATCACTTCTTAGTTACAAGTGGTATCTTAATGATTTGAGTAACTTAATCCCAAACGCAACAACTAGCTCATATTTTACTCCAAACTCAAGCACTCATAAAATAATTGCTCAAACTGTAGCTGCAAACGGTTGCACAGATGAAAGTTCAATTGAAATTCAAGCTACAAAAAGAGAATTAAATCCCACATTTAATATTTCAAATTTTTGTTTTAACGATTTAACAACAATTACTACAACAGCAATACCTTTTTTAGCGGATCAAATCACTTTTAATTTTGGTCAAGGTTTACCTATCACTTCAATAGGATCGGGTTTTTCAGCATATAAATACACTGCTCCTGGCAGTTATGTTGTCACTGTAACTTGTTTTACTTCTCCTGATTTTTGTACTACTAAATCGACCAAAACCATTACTATAATTCCAACCCCTACTTCTGATTTTAAAAATACTTCAAATGGTTCTATTGATTCATTAAAAATTTGTAAAGGTGTTCCTTCTGTTTCTTTTAAATTAGGTGGATCTGGAGGAGGTGGAGCTCCTTATGAATATTTTTGGTCAGAACCGAATACCCAAACTGGCGGAAATTTAATTTCTTCTGCAATTACTTCTCCTGATAAAACGGCTAATCCAACTATTCCGAAAATCTATACTTATTATGGAAAGGTAAAAGATGCCACAGGCTGCTTTAGTTTTAATGATTCATTAAAAACGATGCTCAGTGTAAGGCCATTAGGAAACATAAAACTAAATATTACTCCTGATACCATTTGCAAAAATGCACAAAGAATTTTCACAACTACTGTTTTAAGCAAGCCTCATAGTGTTTATACATATAGCTGGTCTTCTACTCCAATCGACCCTACCTTAACTTCTATTCTTTTGGCTACAACAACTGTAAGTCCTAGTCAAAATATTACTTATTTTAATCT
>JAAFJZ010000150.1 GCA_013298205.1 Cytophagales bacterium | reverse complement strand
CTGGAACCATTATATCAGATAATCCTATAGACAAACCTCCTCTAAACGCTGATTGAAAACCTAGTTCTTTGATTTCATCCAAGAATTTAGCCGTTTTCGACAAACCTACAGTTTTGTGTACAAATCCAATAATTTGCTGTAACTTTTTCTTAGTAAGCAATTCATTGATATAACCTACTTCTTCAGGCAAACATTTATTAAACAATGCCCTACCTGCTACAGTTTCAACCATTTGCTCTACCAAATTACCAGAATCATCTCTTACTTTGGCTCTAATTTTTACGTTTGCATGTTTATCTACACTGCGTTCGTTTATGGCTATTACAACTTCATCTAAACCATAAAATCTTTTTCCTTCTCCAAGAACGATTTCAGTTTCAGTAGATTTTTTTCCCTTTGTAAGGTAATAAAGACCTAAAACCATGTCTTGAGATGGCACTGTGATAGGCGCACCATTAGCAGGGTTAAGAATATTATGTGAAGCAAGCATCAAGAAAGAAGCTTCCAAAATAGCCTCGTGACCAAGCGGTACGTGAACCGCCATTTGATCACCGTCAAAATCGGCATTGAACGCTGTACAAACTAAAGGATGCAATTGAATTGCTTTTCCTTCCACTAACTTAGGTTGGAAAGCTTGAATACCTAATCTATGTAGCGTAGGTGCCCTGTTCAAAAGAATAGGGTGTCCTTTCAATATATTTTCAAGAATATCCCAAACAACTGGATCTTTTCTATCTACAATTTTCTTAGCTGATTTAACTGTTTTTACTATACCTCTTTCGATTAATTTTCTGATAATAAACGGTTTAAATAACTCAGAAGCCATATCTTTTGGCAAGCCACACTCATGTAGTTTTAAATCTGGACCTACAACGATAACTGAACGACCAGAATAATCTACCCTTTTACCTAATAAGTTTTGTCTGAAACGACCTTGTTTACCTTTTAGCATATCACTAAGAGATTTCAAAGCTCTATTTCCATCGGCTTTTACCGCATTCACTTTTCTTGAGTTGTCAAACAAAGAATCAACTGACTCTTGAAGCATCCTTTTTTCATTTCTTAAAATTACTTCAGGAGCTTTGATTTCAATTAATCTTTTCAAACGGTTATTTCTTATAATAACCCTTCTGTACAAATCGTTCAAATCTGATGTAGCAAAACGACCTCCGTCTAGTGGAACCAAAGGACGCAGTTCTGGTGGAATAACAGGAACCATTTTGATTACCATCCACTCAGGTCTGTTTTCTATTCTCGTAGAAGCATCTCTAAAAGCCTCTACAACTTTTAGTCTTTTTAAAGCTTCTAATTTTCTTTGTTGAGAAGTATCGGTAGCAGCAGAATGTCTTAGGCTGTAAGACAAGTCGTCTAATGGAAGTCTAGCTAAAAGCATTTCCAAACCTTCAGCACCCATTTTGGCGATAAATTTATTTGGATCACTATCATCCAAATGTTGGTTTTCTCTTGGTAATTTATCCAAAATATCAAGGTATTCATCTTCCGTAAGGAAGTCTAAATAGTTGATTCCGTCTTCACTTGTGATACCTGCCTGTACGACAACATATCTTTCATAATAGATAATTTGATCTAGTTTTTTAGTTGGCAAGCCCAAAAGATTACCAATTTTATTAGGCAAAGACCTAAAATACCAAATATGAACCACAGGAACTACGAGTTCGATGTGTCCCATTCTCTCTCTTCTTACCTTTTTTTCAGTAACCTCTACTCCACAACGATCACAGATAATCCCTCTGTATCTTATTCTTTTATATTTTCCACAATGGCACTCCCAATCTTTTACAGGGCCAAAAATTCTTTCACAGAACAACCCGCCCATTTCTGGTTTGTAAGTTCTGTAATTGATGGTTTCAGGCTGTGTAATTTCTCCGAAAGAATTCTCCAAAATTGATTCTGGAGAAGCCAAACTAATGGTGATTTGGGTGAAATCCTGGTTTATTTTTTTATTTTTTTTGAATGACATTTTGCTTTTTGTTTAAGTATAAACAGAAAATTTATTTACTCCATTGTAAGCTCAAGCGCAAGACCTCTAAGCTCATGCACAAGTACATTGAATGATTCTGGGATATTTGGTTTTGGTAAATTTTCACCTTTTACAATGGCTTCATAAGCCTTAGCTCTACCTACCACATCATCCGATTTGATAGTTAGAATTTCTTGCAATACGTGTGAAGCACCGAAAGCTTCCAAAGCCCAAACCTCCATTTCACCAAATCTTTGACCCCCAAATTGAGCTTTACCACCCAATGGTTGTTGCGTAATGAGTGAATAAGGTCCGATAGAACGAGCGTGCATTTTATCATCTACTAAGTGACCTAATTTCAGCATATAGATAATACCAACCGTAACGGGTTGATCAAATCTTTCACCTGTAAGCCCATTATATAAGTAAGTTCTACCAAATTTAGGTAAACCTGCTTCATTCAATTCTTGATCTACTTGATCTGCAGTAGCTCCATCAAAAATAGGAGTAGAATATTTTTTATTTAGTTTTTTACCAGCCCAAGCCAACACAGTTTCGTAAATCTGCCCTAAATTCATCCTTGAAGGTACACCTAGAGGGTTAAGTACAATATCCATTGGAGTTCCGTCTTCCAAGAAAGGCATATCTTCATCTCTTACGATTTTAGCTACAACCCCTTTATTTCCGTGGCGACCAGCCATTTTATCCCCAACTTTCAACTTTCTTTTCTTAGCAATATAAACTTTAGCCAATTGAAGAATTCCATTTGGAAGTTCGTCTCCTACCTCTAAAGTAAATCGCTCTTTTTTGAAATTTGCCGTTAGTTCATTTCTCTTTTTGGTGTAATTTTTAACCAATTGTTTAATAAGAAAATTCGACTTTTCGTCAGTTGTAATGTTATCCAAAGACAAATCAGAAATCAAATTAACTTCTTCAGGAACGCTATAATTGCTTTCATCTCTGTAGATATTAGAAAGAGGAAAAACGTTTTCAGTGATATTTTTTCTGCTGATTTTTGCTCCTTTAGACAAAATTTCTTCTCCAAACTTATGTTTTACTCCACCAGAAGTTTTACCATCTATAAGTTCAAGCATTTTATCAATCATTTGCAAACGTAATGCTGATAAATCTTTACTAAAATGACTTTTTAATTCATCTACTTGCTTTTTAGATTTTGCACGAATTTCTTTATCTTTTCTTGGTTTTGAAAATAATTTCCTGTCTATCACTACGCCTTTTAAAGAAGGAGTAGCTTTCAAAGAAGCATCTTTAACATCACCTGCTTTATCACCAAATATAGCTCTTAGTAATTTTTCTTCTGGTGTAGGGTCTGATTCACCTTTAGGAGTAATTTTACCTATCAAGATATCTCCTTCTTTTACCTCAGCACCAATACGAATAATTCCGTCTTCATCTAAATTTTTAACAGCTTCTTCACTTACGTTTGGAATCTCAGCAGTCAGCTCCTCTTCGCCTCTTTTAGTATCTCTTACTTCTAATTCAAATTCTTCAATGTGTATAGAAGTAAATATATCTTCTTTAACTACTCTTTCAGAAATTACAATCGCATCTTCAAAATTATATCCTTGCCAAGGCATGAAAGCTACGAGAAGATTTCTTCCCAAAGCCAACTCTCCATTGTTGGTCGCATAACCTTCACAAAGAGCCTGACCTTCTTCTACCACATCGCCTTTTAAAACAATCGGTTGTAAGTTAATACAAGTATCTTGATTGGTTCTTCTGAATTTTAATAATTTATATGTTTTGTATTCATTGTCAAAGCTAACCGATCTTTGGTCTTCATCTAAATCATATTTTACAATAATTTTGGTAGAGTCTACATAATCAATTACACCTGGTCCTTCAGCAACAACCAAAGCTCTCGAATCTAGGGCTAATCTTCTTTCTAAACCAGTACCAACAATAGGCGCATCTGGACGTAATAGTGGCACTGCTTGACGTTGCATATTCGAACCCATCAAGGCTCTATTCGCATCATCATGCTCAAGGAAAGGTATCATAGAAGCAGCAACCGAAACGATTTGATTTGGAGCAACATCCATATAACTCAATTTGTCAGGTTCAACCACAGGGAAATCTCCTTCAAATCTTGCCTTAACTTTTGTATCTAAAATTTTTCCGTTATCAGCTAATTTAACGCTAGAAAGCGCAATATTATGACCTTCTTCCTCTTCAGCAGTTAAGAATATAATGTCATTAGACACTACACCTGCTTCAATTTTACGGTAAGGTGTTTCTATGAAACCCATTGCATTTACTTGTGCATGAACGCAAAGAGATGAAATTAAGCCGATATTCGGACCCTCTGGCGTTTCAATTGTACAAAGACGACCGTAATGAGTATAGTGAACGTCACGAACCTCAAAACCAGCTCTTTCTCTTGATAAACCACCAGGCCCTAATGCAGAAACTCTTCTTTTATGTGTAATTTCAGCCAAAGGATTTGTTTGATCCATAAACTGAGACAATTGGTTTGTACCAAAGAATGAATTGATTACTGAAGATAAAGTCCTAGCATTAATCAAATCAACAGGTTTAAACTCCTCATTATCTCTTACGTTCATTCTTTCTTTAATGGTACGTGCCATACGAGAAAGACCTACTCCAAATTGACCATAAAGTTGTTCACCTACAGTTCTTACCCTTCTATTGCTCAAATGATCTATATCATCTACTACAGCTTTAGAGTTAATCAAACCAATAAGGTATTTTACAATGCAAACAATATCTTGTTTTGTAAGTACTTTCACTTCGTTTGTACTTGGAAGTAAAAGTTTTTTATTCACTCTATATCTTCCTACATCACCTAAATCATATCTTTTATCACTAAAAAATAAGTTATGTAAAGTTTCTCTAGCGGTTTGTTCATCTGGAGCTTCAGTATTTCTTAGCTGACGATATATTTGCTCAACTGCTTCTTTTTCAGAATTTGAGTTGTCTTTTTGTAAAGTATTGTAAATTATAGCATAATCAGCAATATTTACATCTTCTCTGTGAAGAATTACAGTTTTAGACCCTGAGTCTAAAATAATTTCAATATCTGTTTCAGAAATAATAGAATCTCTTTCAAGCAAAACTTCATTTCTATCAATAGAAACAACCTCACCTGTATCTTCATCTACGAAATCTTCCGTCCACGTTCTTAAAACCCTAGCAGCTAATCTTCTACCAGCAAAGTTTTTAGTTTTATCTTTATTTACTTCAACCTCTTCGGATAAACCGAATAAGTCAAGTATTTCTTTATCGCTACCATAACCAATTGCTCTTAACAAAGTAGTTACAGGGAATTTCTTTTTTCTATCTATGTAAGCATACATAATGTTATTCACATCAGTAGCAAATTCTATCCAAGAACCTTTAAAAGGAATAATTCTTGCAGAATATAATTTTGTCCCGTTTGTATGCTTGCTTTGAGCAAAGAATACACCTGGTGATCTATGTAATTGAGAAACAATTACTCTTTCAGCACCATTGATTACAAATGAGCCTTTTTCAGTCATGTATGGAATGTTTCCTAGGAAAACTTCCTGTTCAATGGTTTTAAAATCCTCATTATCTTCATCGTTACATGAAAGTCTTAATTTTGCTTTTAAAGGAACTGAATAGGTCAACCCTCTATCTACGCACTCATCTACACTATATTTAGGAGAATCAACGTGATAATCAATGAACTCTAAAACGAAATTTTCTCTAGAATCTGAAATAGGGAAGTTTTCAGCAAATACTTTATAAAGACCTTCTTTAGTTTTACTTTCGGCAACCGTGTCTAATTGAAAGAAATCCTTAAATGACTGAACTTGTAAATTTAAGAAATTAGGATAATCAAGAACCGGTTTTGCAGATGCAAAGCTTTTGCGAGTGTTAGGAGTGTACTTGGTCAAGATTGTTTTATTAAAATGAATGATAAACTAAAAACAAAAAACACGAATAGCCCGAAAAATCGGGCTATTCAAAAAAAGTAATTTCTCAGAAATTATTTAACTTCAACTTCTGCGCCAGCTTCTTCCAATTGTTTTCTTAATGAATCAGCATCATCTTTTGATACGCCTTCTTTAACTGGTTTTGGAGCTGCATCTACTAAATCTTTAGCTTCTTTCAATCCTAGACCTGTTAAATCTTTCACTAATTTCACAACTGCAAGTTTAGCTGCACCAGCTGATTTCAATATTACATCAAAACTAGTTTTTTCTGCTGCAACTGGCGCTGCTCCACCACCAGAAGCGGCCATCATTACAGGAGCTGCTGCTGCTGGCTCGATTCCGTAATCATCTTTTAAAATTTGTGCTAGTTCGTTTACTTCTTTTACGCTTAAGTTTACTAATTGCTCAGCGAATGTTTTTAAATCTGCCATTTTGTTTTTTTAATTTAATTTG
>JAAFJZ010000015.1 GCA_013298205.1 Cytophagales bacterium | reverse complement strand
CAGAAATTTGTTTTTTAGTAGGGTTAAAAAAAGATTGGCAAGCCTTTTGAGCAGCTTTATTGGCATATAAAATAAGATTGGGTTCGTTTATCATAAGGGTATTAGGTTTGGAATCAAAACTGTTGAATTTTTTGGAATTCAAAATCTGAATTTACACATTTTAACAGACTAAAATTTTGGTACTTACAAAACTGAAAAAAAATGACTAGAATTAAAAACCTTAAAAAATATATTATTCATTTTCCTATTTATTTAGCAAATTCATACTAGCTTTTCTATCTAATTTACCATTTGAGGTATAAACTAAGGAATGAAAAAGGTAAAACTGCTCAATTTTTTCGTGTTTGGTAAGTAACGAATCATTTACAGCTAGAATATTTGAAAAGCATGACAAATAACTTCCTTCTATCAGCATCACTATTTCACTTTCATTTTTTTTTGCTTTATGTTCTGCAATAAAAAAGTTAATAAAAATACTTGCTTCTTCCAAAGCATTTCTGAATTTGGCTTCCAATTCTTGGGGGTGAATTTTAATACCATTTTTATTAATTGCCCAATCGGCTCTACCCATAAATTTGAAATGAGTTTCATCTATTAATTCTACAACGTCATTTGTTTGGTGAGAGAGTGCATTAGAATCGTCTTTTATTAATAAGGTTTTTTTCTTAGTTTCAAAAAAAGTAATGCCTTCCAAAGCTTGGAAATATTTCTCCTGTCTTGGGGAAAGTTGCTTCATGGCTACATTGCTACAAGTTTCGGTCATTCCATAAGTATGAAATATTTTATTAGACATTTGCGTAGCTAATTTTTCACAAGAAGCACTCATGTCCGCCCCTCCTATGAGTACACAAGCTATATCTTGAACCCTGTCAAGTTTTTCTTTAGCAAAATTTTCAAATTGATTGGGTGCAAAAGACACTAAATCAATTTTATCGGCTTCTAATAATCCCAAATGAGGAAACGCCATCGGCTTGGAGATAAGCACATTTTGATTGGCAAAAATCGCCCGAGCCAGCACCATCGCTCCGCCTATAAATTCCGCTTTCAAACAAAGCCATGAAGTAAAATTCGCTTCAAGATTGATGAAATCTAATGTTCGTTTGGCACTTAGCTCAATTTGCTTTAAAGATATTTCAATAGGTTTGGGTTTGCCCGTACTTCCAGAAGTATGAAAAACAAAGGTTTCTCGTTTGGCTAAAATATCTTTTGCAAACGTAAGTGCCACTGTAATATAAGATGGCAAATGTTCAAAATCCCATTCATCTGCTTGATTCGAGTTAAATTTGAGGCGTTCGGCTTTTTCTATATGGTGAATGATAAAATCCATTTTAGGAAATTGCTTCTTAAATTATAGTTTTATTTTTGTTGGGTAGGAATGTTATTCGTGAGGTTTTTTACAATTGATTTAGTTAAATGATCATTGCAGATTTTTTACCCCGTGGACTGTGGCACACAGACCACTTTTTTATGAATTGTCAATTTTAATTAAATTCAACTACTTTTCACACATTCAAAATAAATTTAAATAGCTAGCAAATATTTGGGCGTAACCCTATCGGGTCGGACTATCGCTACAAGTCCTCGTTCGTTCCTCACTGCGGGCTTTTCGCTCTATCCCTTACGCTAGATTTTGAATTAATCATTTGAAATATAGTATTATAATCGCTTTAAAATTCCAATTTTGCGATTTAGATTTAAGTTTCCAGCAAAGACTATCGTTGCTCTTGAAAAATTAGCTACCTTATCTCTACCGAAATGATAAACATCTTTTTTATCTTTGTTATGGTACACAACTACACCTCCTAAAACCATTGCATTTTTCATCTCGGGATTGTCAAGTAGAACCCACTCATTTGGGTAGAGTTCTTTTAATTTATCAAATGTTAGAAAACTCGCTTCCATTTTAGTAATATTTATTTTGTAAATTTATGAGAATAAATAGTTCATTCCAATATTTAATGGTTTTTTGAAAGATTCAATTTTTGCAATCATTGTTTGTTACAATTTTTTAATCAATTTCATTCATTTTCATAAAAAATTGTTTGAACACCCATAGTATTCACTAAATTTGCAGGCGTTTTAGAAAAAAACAAAATTATAATGGAAATTACAACAGAAATAAAAAAACTATCAGATCGTATCAATGCACTTGAAGAATCTGCTACTATAGGAATGGCAAAAAAAGCCCGTGAATTGGCTAGCCAAGGAATTGATGTAGTAAATTTAAGCTTTGGAGAGCCCGATTTTCAAACTCCACAACACATCAAAGATGCTGCAATAAAGGCTATTCAAGATGGGTTTACTTTTTATACGCCTGTTTCTGGAATCCCAGATTTGAGAACGGCTATCGTAAACAAACTCAAAAGAGACAATCAATTAGATTACAAACCTGAAAATATAGTAGTTTCTACAGGTGCAAAACAATCTATCGCCAATGCACTTTTGTGTTTGGTAAACGAAGGTGATGAAGTTATTATTTATGCTCCATACTGGGTAAGTTATTCTGAGCTAGTAAAACTCGCTGGTGGAAAAGCTGTATTATTGGAAGGCTCACTAGAAAATGATTTCAAAGCCAATATCCAACAACTAAAAGATGCTATCACAGAGCGCACGAAAGTGATTATGTTTAGCTCACCTTGCAACCCTACGGGAACCGTATTCAGCAAAAATGAGTTGAAAGAAATCGCTGAAGTAGTAGTAGCACATGAAAATATTTATGTTTTGGCTGATGAAATTTATGAGTTTATCAATTTTGGAGAGCCACATGTGAGCATAGCTTCTTTTGAAGGAATGAAAGAGCGTACAGCAGTTATCAATGGGATGTCAAAAGGTTTTGCCATGACAGGTTGGAGGTTGGGTTATATGGCCGCTCCAGTTTGGCTAGCCAATGCCTGCGACAAATTGCAAGGACAAGTAACTTCAGGCACGAGTTCTATATCTCAAAAAGCAGGAGTTGCGGCACTAAATGGCGATTTACAACCTACTTATGATATGACGAAAGCTTTTTTAAGAAGAAGAGATTTGGTTTATAAAATGTTATTAGACATTCCAGGCATCAAAACAAATTTGCCTAAAGGTGCATTTTATTTTTTTCCAGATGTTAGTTCTTATTTTGGCAAAACAGATGGAAAAGTTGTGATAAAAGACGCAATGGATTTGAGTATGTATATCTTAAATGAAGCCCATGTTTCTACCGTAACGGGTGAAGCCTTTGGTGCATCAGATTATATTCGGCTATCTTTTGCCGCTTCTGATGAGGCACTAACCAAAGCATTGACTTCTATCAAAACTGCCTTACTTAAATTAAAATAAATAATTTGAGCAATATTTCTCAAATTTAATTTCTTAACTCTAGCCATATTTTCACACGAAGGTATGGCTATTTATTTCAAGCCAAATTATGTCTCAATCTCTCGAATTTCTTACAAAATACATTAATACAGCCTCTCCTACAGGCTTTGAAACAGAAGGTCAAAAAGTATGGTTGGAGTATATCAAACCTTATATTGACAATTACATAACAGATGTTTATGGCACGGTGGTAGGCGTAATTAATCCTGATGCTCCTTACAAAGTCGTAATTGAAGCCCATGCAGACGAAATCTCTTGGTTTGTAAACTATATAGATAATGACGGCTACATTTATGTAAGAAGAAATGGCGGTTCAGATCACCAAATTGCACCTTCTATGCGTGTAAATTTGCATACCAAAAAAGGAGTTGTTAAAGGAATATTTGGCTGGCCAGCTATACATGTAAGAGATGAAAAAGAGGAAACACCTACTTTGAAAAATATTTTTATAGATTTGGGTTGCAAAAACAAAGAAGAAGTAGCGGCTTTGGGCGTACATGTAGGCACTGTGGTAACTTTTCAAGATGAATTTATGGTACTTAACGATAAATTTTATGTAGGAAGGGCCTTAGACAACCGAATAGGTGGTTATATGATAGCTGAAGTAGCTAAAAAGCTAAAAGAAAATAATATTAAATTGCCTTTTGGTTTGTATATCGTAAACGCTGTACAAGAGGAAATTGGTTTGAGAGGTGCAGAGATGATTTCTAGGCGCATAAAACCTGATTTAGCTATCGTTACTGACGTATGCCACGATACCCAATCGCCTATGTATAATAAAAAAATACAAGGCGATATTTCTGCTGGAAAAGGTCCTGTAGTAACGTACGGTCCAGCAGTACAAAACAACCTAAACGATATGCTCATCGAAACGGCAGAAGCCCGAAGCATTCCTTTCCAAAGAGCTGCCGTATCTCGTTCTACAGGAACCGATACCGATTCTTTTGCCTATTCTGCAGAAGGTGTAGCTTCTACTCTGATTTCTTTACCTTTAAAATATATGCATACCACTGTAGAAATGGTGCATAAAGAAGATGTGGAAAATGTGATTAGCTTAATTTATGAATTATTAATTAAGCTACCTAGCAACCATGATTTTAAATATTTGAGTTAAAACCTTGAAAAAGAAGTTAACATTAAATAAAAAAGCGAGCTTTAATTTTATCTAATGTTAACTTCTTTTTCCAATAAAATACCGAATTTTTCGTAGACGGAACTGCAAATTTGGTTTGCTAAATCTAGTATTTCAGATCCTTTAGCTTTTCCAGTTTGGTTAATTAAAACTAAAGCCTGATCTTTATGACAAGCTACATTTCCTAAAGATTTCCCTTTCCATCCACAAGATTCAATTAACCAACCCGCAGCAAGCTTAACTTCGTTTTTTTCGTTAGGATAATTGGGAATATGAGGATATTTAATAAAAAGTTCATCAAAAATAGACTTTGAAATTGTTGGATTTTTAAAAAAACTACCTGCATTACCCGTTATCTTGGGGTCAGGCAATTTGCTTTGTCTAATTGAAATTACAGCATCAGAAATATCATTAGGAGAAATATTTATAATACCTTTTTTAGATAATTCTTGACCAATTGCTCCATATTGTGATTTAATAGAAGGAGTTTTTGATAATTTAAAACTCACATGAGTAATAATGAATTTATCTTTTAATTGATTTTTAAAAATGCTATCTCTATAACCAAAAGCACAATCCAAATTATTAAAAGCTAAAATTCTCGAATCTTCAATATTAACACCTTCTACTTCAAGAATAAAATCTTTTATTTCAACACCATAAGCGCCTATATTTTGAATGGGTGCAGCACCAACAGTACCTGGAATTAAAGATAAATTTTCAAATCCAAACCAAGAATTTGCTAAAGTTTTAATAACTACTTCATGCCATTTTTCGCCTGCCCCAATTTTTAAAATTACGTCATTTTCACTTTCGCTAATCAATTCAAAACCTTGAATATTTAGTCTGATTACCAAACCTTCAAAATCTTTAGTAAACAAAATATTGCTACCACCACCTAAAACCAAAATAGGCAATAAAGGGTAATTATTTTTGTGAAATTCTAAAGTTTTTAATAGTTGTTGCGTAGAAAATACTTCAATAAAATATAATGCTTTTGAATCTATCGCAAAAGTATTGTATTGTTTAAGGGAAACTTGGGTACGAATTTCAATCATAATTTGATTGAGTAATATTAGTTTTCTAAATAATAATATAAATGCTCACCTTCTTTTTTAAACCCAACTGTATCATATAATCTTTCAGCTGAGTGATTAGTAATTCGAGCTTCTATTAAAATCCCAACAGTTTTGGATTCTTGAGCCAAAACTTTAGAATTGTTGATTAATAATTTAGAATAACCATTTTTCCTAAAATCTGGACGAATATACAAATCGGTAAGCATCCAAAAAGTACGTAATGAAAGCGTAGAGAAAAAAGGATATAGCTGAACGTAGCCAAAAGGAGTTAAAGTAACTGAATCGCAAGCAAAGAAAATAACAGATTCATTCTTAGAAATTCTTTCAGTAACAAAATCTTTACAGGACTCTAAATCAGATGTTTCGCCATAAACTTGCCTAAATTCATCTACCATAAAATAAATTTTTTCAATATCTTCTATGCTGGCTCGTTTAATGATTGGAATCAAAACTATAAAATTTAGATGTTTAATTAAAGAATAAAGACCTTTCGACCTAAAAAATTAGATCGAAAGGAAAAGAAATTAGTTTTCTAATGCTGCAACTCCTGGCAAAATTTTGCCTTCCATATATTCTAATAATGCTCCACCGCCAGTAGAAACATAAGAAACTTTATCTCCATAACCTGCATTATTAATAGCAGAAGCCGAATCTCCACCACCAATAAGAGAATACGCTCCTTCAGATGTAGCTTTCACAACCGAGTCTGCAATTGCATTTGTGCCATGAGCAAAATTAGGGAATTCAAATACACCCATAGGGCCATTCCAAAGGATGGTTTTTGATTCTTCTACAATTTTCTTAAAAGCAATAATTGCTTCCGGACCAATATCCAAACCTTCCCAAGCATCTGGAATTTGACCTGAAGTTACGGTTTGTCTATTTGCGTTATTATCAAATTTGTCAGCAATAACTGTATCATTTGGAAAAAATAATTTAACGCCTTTAGCTTTTGCTTTTTTAATGATTTCTTTTGTTAATTCTACTTTGTCTGGTTCAGAAATAGATTTTCCGATTTTACCCCCTTCTGCCAAAGAAAAAGTATAAGTCATTCCACCTCCAATAATCAGGTTATCGACTTTGTCTAGTAATTTTTCAATAATTAAAATTTTATCAGAAACTTTAGAACCACCCATTATTGCTGTAAAAGGTCTTTGAGGAGATTCTAAAACTTTTTTTGCATTGTCTAGTTCGGCTTGCATGACATAACCACATACTTTATCTTTAAAAAATTGCCCCATAACTGCAGTTGAAGCGTGAGCTCTATGAGCGGTTCCGAATGCATCATTCACCCATACATCACCATAAGAAGCTAACTTTTTAGCAAAATTTATGTCTCCTTTTTCTTCTTCTTTATAAAATCTTAAATTTTCTAAAAGCAAAATTTCACCTGGCTTTAAAGATTCAGATAAATTTTTAGCCGATTCTCCTATACAATCATCTGCAAACAAAACATTTACTTTGTAGGCATTTTTTAACCATGAAACAATGTGATTTAAAGAAAACTTTTCTTCAGGTCCTTCTTTTGGCCTTCCTAAATGAGACATTAAAATACATGATCCACCATCATTTAGTATTTTTTTTATTGTGGGTAAGCAAGCTTTAAGACGAGTGTCGTCTGTAATTAGATTCGCTTTATCAAGAGGGACATTAAAATCAACTCTTATTGAAGCTTTTTTACCAGAAAAATTATAATTGTCTACTGTTATCATATTGATTTTTTTCTAACGTATTTATTTTTTATCAATATTAAATAAATAAAAAATATGTGCCAAAAAAATAAGAGTATGTTTTAAAAAAATTTAAAAACAAATCTTAAATATTGAAATTAAATAGGCAAACTTTGGATTAAAAAATAACTATACTAGGGTTTTATAAAAATACGAATTAAAATAAAAATATTAAACAAGTTTTACCCAGTTTTGAATCATTTTTAAACCATATTGAGTCATAAAAGATTCTGGGTGAAATTGCAGACCCCAAACAGGTAAATTATTGTGTTTGATTCCCATAATTAAACCCTCACTAGTTTGGGCTATAACTTTTGAATGCTCGGAATTGCCATTTAATATCCAAGAATGATACCTTGTAGCATAAAAAAAATTTGGAATTCCTTGAAATAAAATATCGTCAAAATGTTCAATTTCAGATATTTTTCCATGTTTAGGAATTGATTTGAAATAGCTATATCCAAAAATAATCCCTAAAGCTTGGTGACCTAAACAAATACCTAAAATTGGTTTTAAATTGATATAAAAATGTAAAATATCAAACAAAAAACCTGAACTTTCTGGTGTTCCAGGACCTGGAGATATCAAAAGTGCATCAAAATCTAACTCTTGAATTTGAGATAAAGATAAATCGTTTTTTACAACTTGACATTTAACATTGCATTGCAATAAATAATCAACTAAGTTATAAGTAAAAGAATCAAAATTGTCAATGACAAGAATTTTTTTAAACAAAACTAATTATAATATAACAAACTATATTAAAATGTATATCCCTGAAAAAGAAAATATGAAAAAAGATTGTTAACTTAATAATTTTTTAACAATTTCAGAAATCATTTTATTATCAGCAAGACCAGAAAGTTGTTTTGAAGAAGCTCCCATAACTTTACCTAAATCTGCTGTAGTTGTAGCACCCAAACTTAAAATAATCTCTTTAATTTTATCAGATATTTCAGATTCAGAAAGTTGTTTTGGCAAAAACTCTTCTATTACACTTAGTTCAGCAATTTCTTTTTCAGCTAAATCAAGTCTATTCTGCTGTTTGAAAATTTCAGCTGATTCTCTTCTTTGTTTGGCTGCCTTGGTTAATAATTTTATTTCTGTATCAGAACTTAGGTTTTCAGATGCATTTTTATCAGTTTCTGCAAGTAAAATTAAAGATTTAATACTTCTTAAAGCAGTTAATCTTATTTGCTCTTTTGCAAGCATTGCCTTTTTTATCTCAGCTTCTATTTCGGTTTTTAAACTCATATTTTTAATATCAATTATTGTTTATATTTTTGGGTAAAATAGTAAAATAAGCCATGACTACATACTTAAGCGTAAATATAAACAAAATTGCAACCATCCGAAATTCGAGAGGTGAAAATATGCCAAATTTAGTTCAAACTGCTTTAGATTGTGAACGTTATGGCGCGCAAGGAATTACAGTTCATCCCAGACCTGACGAAAGACATATTAGATATTCAGATGTAATTGAACTTAAAAAAGCTATTAAAACGCCTTTAAATATAGAAGGCTATCCTTCTGAAAAATTTTTAAAACTAATAAAAGAAACTAAACCAGAGCAAGTAACATTAGTTCCTGATGAAGAAAATCAAATTACTTCAAACCAAGGCTGGGATACTTTAATTTACAAACAAAAACTTAAAGATTGGGTAGAAGAAATACAAAGTATAGGTGCAAAAGTTTCAATTTTTATTAATCCTCAGCCTCAAATGGTAGAAGGCGCAAAAGAAACCAAAACAGACAGAATAGAACTTTACACAGGACCTTATGCTCAATGGTATGAAAGAGATTCGATTAAAGCAATAAACCCATACATAGAAACAGCAAATTTAGCTACGCAAATGGATATTGAAATCAATGCAGGGCATGATTTAAACTTAAATAATTTGAGTTTTTTTAAAAATCATATCGCTCACTTAAATGAAGTATCAATAGGACATGCTTTAATATGTGATGCTTTATACTTTGGTCTTGAGAATACAATTCAAATGTATTTAAAAGAGTTGAAATCAAATTAGAATTCAAACAAGAATTTACTTCAGAAAATATTTGAAATTGAAATAGAAACTAATAATAAAATATATCAAAGTGTGAGGTATTATTTGATAGAAAGAACTTTAAACTCAGTTCTTCTATTTTTTTGATAATCTGGTTCGCTACATTTTACGCCATCAATACATTGATTTACTGGCATAGATTCACCATATCCTTTTCCAACAATTCTTTCTTTAGAAACCCCTTTTGAAACTACATATGCTGCGGAAGACTTAGCTCGATTATCGGAAAGTGTCATATTGCTTTCATTACTTCCTCTTGCATCCGTATGTGAACGAAGCTCAATTTTCATATTTGGATATTTTTTCATTAGCTTAAGTAACTTATCTAATTCTTTTGCAGCATCTTTTCTAATGGCAAATTTACCTAAATCAAAATAAATATTGTCAACTTTGATAATATCTCCAGCACATATCATTGGAATATCAATAATGAGTTCTTTTGTTTTCAAGCCTTTAGTCGTAACTTTTTGAATATTTGTTCCGCAACTATCTTTTGATGCAGCAAGCAAATATTCTTTATTGTAAGCGACAGGAAAAGAATAGGCTCCAGAATTGTCGGTAGTTGTTTCACCTATTATTGTGCCTGAAGGGTCAGTGAGTTTAATTTTCACAAGTTCCATTGGGTCTTTGGTTTCTGCGCTAAAAGCTTTACCACTTATAACTAAACCATTAACACATTTTTCGTAACTGAGATTTTTGCCATTTTTAAAATAAGCATATTCTGTACGCCTATTTAACTGTTGAATTTTTTCGTATGAAGGGTTTTTGGGGTCAGGATTGCCAGTTGTTTGAATTTCCATTCCTTTTGATTCCATCAACATACGAGTTTCTGATATATCATTTGAAATTAAATAATCTTTAACAGCTGAAGTTCTTTTTTCGGACAAAACCTTATTAAAAACTGAACTAGCTCTATTGTCGGTATGTGAACTAAAATAAATCTTTAAATCAGGATCTGATTTTAAAAATGAAACTATTTTATCTAGAACTACTTTAGCATCGTTTCTTAAATAAAATTTAGCTAAATCGTAGTACGTGTTTTCAACAAAATACTTTTGTTTGTTTTTATCGCAATCAGATAGAGTAGGTAAATATAAAAATGCTTTTATAACAGTAGATTGCCTTAAACCTTTGGTTGTAAAAGATTCAATATTAGATTTATCGCTGCTATGAGTTCCATAAATAAAATAATCAGATTCTTCTTCAAGCTGAAAGCCAAACCTTCCATTTTTATCAACTATTTGTTTTAGCGTGTCTCCTTTCGTTTTGTTTACTAAAATAACGGGTTCATAATTATTAGCATCTGCAAAGTTCTTGTCAGTAAAAGTGCCTTCCAAAGTATATAAAAGAACTTTGTCTAAATATATAACCGCATTAATTGTATCACCAGCTTTAACATTTTTGGTAGAAATCATAATTTCTTGTTCTACAAATGTAGGTTTAGAAACTATTAATTTATATTCTTTGTCGGGTTCAAGTGCATCGTAACTAAACATACCTTTGTCATTAGTAAAACCAGCACCTAATTTGCCTTTTCTTACTAATTCTGTATGAACTAATTTAATAGGTTTCTCATCATATACATACTTTACTGAAATATTAAGCTTAATTCTAGGCTTATATAAAAACATAAATATATCGTCATCCGTGCCACCACGTTTTCTATTAGAACTAATATAACCTTTTTTTCCACCCAAAATACTAAAATAACCAAAATCGTCTTTTTTAGAATTTATAGGAAATCCTAAATTCTTCACTCTTGATTCTGCATCATTCAAATCAAGTTTAAAAATGTCTAAGCCACCGAAACCTGCATGACCATTTGAAGAAAAATATAAAATACCCAAAGAGTCAATATAAGGAAACATTTCATCAAATTCGGTATTTACCGAATTACCGGCATTTATTGGAGAAGACCACTGACCATTTTCATCTAAATCAGAATACCAAATATCGGTTTTTCCTGTAGATCCTATTAAATCTGTAGCAAAATACATTCTTTTACCATTTGGAGTGAGGCAGGGATGACCATAAGCATATTGTCTATCACAAAAAGACACTTTTTTAGCTTTTCCCCATGCTCCTTTTACAAAAGTTGACTTTAGAATTTGCAATTTGTTAACTTTATCAGAACTTTTTGACACTGAAAGGTTATAATAATTGTTACGAGTGAAATAGATAACTGAATCTCCTGAAAAACAAGCTGGTCCTTCATGATATTTGGTGTTTATCATAGATGAAAAAGGCTTACAAGAAGAACTACTAATTTCCCAATTTTTATCAGACTCAAACAGATGGCCATGAAAACCTAAAGTTTTGGTGTCATTACTTGTATTATCCGATTCATCACTGTGCAAAGGAGAACCTTCAATAAAATTTGAAAAACCAGTTGAATCGTTGTCATCTGGAATATATTTGGTCGTAAATAATTTTTTATTAGCAATGTTGCTATCAGCCATCCAAATATCAATATAAGATGAATTATCTCTAGCATAAACTCGTTTCAAAGCTGTGCCTTCTATCCTAGAAGATGAAAATATTAATTTGTCTTTATATAAAACAGGGGAAAAATCACTTTGTTGTGAATTTATAGGCAAATAATAAATTTTATAAGAGCTACTATCACCAAAAAATTGCGATATATTTTCACAAAAAATCGACATTTTTTTGGGTCTATCTTGATTAGGAAAATATTGCAAAGTTTTATCAAACCAGAATTTAGCTTCTTTATATTTTCCATTTAAAGCCAATACGTTAGCATAAGAAAGTGCGGTTTCTCCATCATCAATTATTATGTTTGATAATAATCTATACACTTTTTCAGCACTTTTGGAATCGCTCATTTTTATATAACAATCAGCTAATTTTTTTGCAAATAAAACATTTGCCGAATCAGAACTCCATAAATCTTTATACATGATTGACGCTTCAGGATAGCGCATATTTTCATATTCTTTATCAGCTTGTTTTTGCTTATAGGATTGAGAAAATGAATAATTAGGTAAAAAAAACAATAAAATTATATAGCTAAAAAAGACTATAAAGGAAAAATTATTCTTCATTGAAATTAAATGTTATAAATAAATATTGATTTGTGTATTTAAAAAAATCTTGGACTTAATACCTTATCCTTTTTATAACCAAACTCATACCTTAACATGACTTCATGAGTTCCACCCAATTTTACATATTGCAATAATCGAGAATGAGGTAAGTCGTAGGAGTAACCTATTCTTATTTGCTCTGTAGCTTGAATTTCTAATAAAATACTTAACGCATCTAAACTTCTATAAGATAAACCTATTCCAAACTTATCAAACATCCAGAAGTTGAGGTTTAAATCAGCTTGTAATGGTGAAGAAGCTTCAAACTTAATTAATGTTGAGGGTTTTAATTTAAAATCAGAACCTAAATTAAACACATAACCTGCCATTAAGAAAAAGTGTCTAAATCTTTGTGCACGTAAATCTTTTAGTGAAATTACTTTTGTTGAAAGCTCCTGTTGAAGTAAATTGGGAACTGACAACCCAGCATAAAACTTGTCTGAACTGTAATAAATTCCTGCACCCACTGTAGGTAAGAAATCATTAAAAGGTTGACTAAAACTTAAATCAACAGGAGCTGCACCTCTGCTAACTTCTACAGATGGAAAATCTCGAATAATATTTGTACCACCGCCCTGCATTCCAAAAGCAAAAGTGCCTTTTCTTAATCTCAATCGGTATGCAAAAGTTCCGAGAAAGTTAGTCGTACTATAGACTCCTAATCTATCGTTGGAAATAATAATACCCGCACCAATTTTTTCCTGTAAAAAAGGAGAATCGGCAGTAAAAATCATAGTTTGAGGAGCTCCTTCTATACCTGACCATTGATTTCTATACATGGCATTCAAGCTTATAACATCTCTACTACCTGTATATGCTGGATTAAAAGGTAGCATGTTAAACATATATTGAGTAAACATAGGGTCTTGTTGAGCAAAAGCTGTTTGTGTAAATAAATATAGTATTAAAACTATTAAATATCTTCGTATCATGATAATTCTATTTTGAAAATAATTATCTATTAATTGTTATAACTTTAGGAAATGATTTTTTTCCATTATGTAAATCTATCACTCCATAGTATGTTCCATCTGGAAGACCAACTTCAGAATTAATTACTAACCCAGTACTTGCTTTACCTGTCCAATTATTTTTGTAATCTTCAGACTCAAAAACTAAATTCCCCCAACGATTGTAAACCCAAATTGAAACTTTTTTGCCAAAATTTTCAATTACGTAAGTATCATTTACACCATCACCATTAGGAGAGAAACCAGAAGGAATAAATTCATCATCAAATTGAGGTAAAACAATAATTTTAATTTTTGTTGGTTTAGATACCAATCCATTGTTATCAGCAACTGTATAGAATGAAGTAACCGTGCCTACATAACTTGATAAAGGAGTAAATTTAACATTGCCTAAAGTATCAGTTTGAAAAAAACCAACTCCTTGGAGTGTAAAGCTAGATTGAACTCCAGGAGTAAGTGTATCTAAATCAATAGTTTTAGGATTAATAGTGCCATCTTTATCATAATCATTGCTAAGAACATTAAAAGTAACAGGGATATTAAATGGTGTAATTACACTGTCTGGTAAAGTAATTGGAACATCATTTACAGGAATAACAATGAAAACTAGATTAGCAGTTGCACATTCAAAAGCTGTGCATAAACTATAAGGAATGCTATCCAAACCAAAGAAATCTAATTTGGGTTTATAGGTAAAAATTCCCATTGAATTGATTGTTAAAAAACCTCCATTTTTAGTAAACCCTCCCGATTTAAAATTAAAATCTTGAGAATTTGGAACACTAAAACCTGATATTGTGGAATTTATAATTGACACATCCTCATTTGTGATATAAACTAAGCGAGGCGCAAATAAACCCGTTCCAGTTACAACAAAACTAATTTGAGCTGTACTACATCCAAAAGAATTACAAACATTAATAGTAGCTAAAACAGTACCTATAAAATTTGGTGAAGGTACAAAAGTAATTCCTCCATTAGAACTAACAATTAAATTCCCTCCAGAAATTATAGTACTTATTGGTTGAACAAATACAAGACTTGTGATTCCTGGTATACTAGCAGTAATTATGTTCCCAGAAGACCCTGTAAATGTTAAATTAGGTATTGACGGTGGATTGGAAATAGGAATTGCTGTAACTGTGATAATAACAAAAGTATTTTTGCACACAAATTCATCGCATCCTGTTACTGTAAATACCGTGATTCCTGTAAAGGTTGTATTCGGAATATAAGTAAAACCTCCA
>JAAFJZ010000148.1 GCA_013298205.1 Cytophagales bacterium | reverse complement strand
ATAGCACCAAGCGATATTCCAAACCACGATATTTTATTAGCAGGCTTTCCTTGCCAACCTTTTAGTATTGCAGGTAAAGGACTTGGTTTTGCAGACACAAGAGGAACTTTATTTTTTAACATTGAAGCCATTTTAGAAGCAAAACAACCACAAGCATTTTTATTGGAAAACGTAAAGCGTTTGACAACACACGACAACGGACAAACCTTTGCAGTAATTTTAGAAAAGTTAAGAGGACTTGGATATACAGTTTATCATAAAGTGTTTAATTCATTAGATTTTGGTGTTCCTCAAAAACGTGAAAGAATATATATTGTAGGATTTAAAGACCCAATTCATTTTAAATTTCCTAAACCACTTGGTTATTATAGACCATTAACAGAAATATTACAAAAAGAGGAAGAAATACCACAAAGTTATTTTCTATCCGACACACTCAAAGAAAAAAGATTAAACACAGTAAAAGGTGTACCGCCCATTCCGTCTGTATGGCACGAAAACATTGGAGGTAATATATCTGCCCTTCCATATTCTTGTGCTTTAAGGGCAGGAGGAAGCTACAATTATCTTGTTGTAAACGGTGTAAGAAGATTAACTGATAGAGAAATGTTAAGGCTTCAAGGATTTCCTGACGCTTTTAAAATTAATATTCCTTATTCGCAAGCTAGAAAAGTTGCAGGTAATTCTGTTTCGGTTCCAGTTATTGAGGCAATAGCAGGAGAAATGATGAATGCTTTGAAAAACCAAAGAGAAGCGATTAAAGAATCAATTCAATTAACATTACTAGAACCGATAAATGAATCTAAAAGAAGCAAAACAATCGTTGGATAAAGTAATTGATATCGCAAGAGTTCATCTTTATAAGCCAATTCAAATTGCAGAAATCTTGCATCGTGATAGAACAGAAAAGGATGTAAATCTCAATGATTTATCTACATATCGTACTTTTTCAAAAAAGTGGAGAGATCTTATTTGTATTAAATTTTTAGGAAGAACCTCAACTTCTTCTGCTCGTTATCAAGACGACATTTTTAATGATAATGCAATTCCTCCAATAGTTTTAGCAGAACTTGGAAAAGAAAATATTTCCAAAAAAGGAATTGTTGAAGCATATATTTATCAGAAGTTTGCTCAGCGATTTTCTCAAATGTCAACAGGTTTGGACTATTGTTTGACACACGATAATACAACATTTCAATTAGATGAATTTCTTGCACTATTTTGGAACGAGCCAGGATTAAGAAGAAGCATTGATAAGACTTATGAAATTGTAGTGTACTC
The DNA here is from genome assembly GCA_013298205.1 of Cytophagales bacterium. Taxonomy (GTDB): domain Bacteria; phylum Bacteroidota; class Bacteroidia; order Cytophagales; family UBA9547; genus JAAFJZ01. The sequence goes on along the minus strand of JAAFJZ010000148.1, from coordinate 5,117 downwards.
TTTATTTTCAGCATTAGTTGAGGCGTTGGAAATTTCGGTTGAAGTAAGTTTAAACCCTGCAAAAGCAGATATTTTAAAAGAATTTGAAGATTTTGCTAATCGTGTAATTCAACTTTCATCAAAACAGACAAGTGTAAAATTGAAAGCGAGAATAAATCGTGTTGGCGTAACCAATGCAGCAGACAGAGGACTTGATATGTGGGCAAATTTCGGACTGGCTATTCAAATCAAACATTTATCCTTGACAGAAGAATTGGCAGAAAATATTGTTTCTTCTGTTTCAGCAGACAGAATTGTAATTGTTTGTAAAGACACGGAACAAAAGATAATTGTTTCGATGCTTAATCAAATCGGTTGGAAATCAAAAATACAAAGTATTGTTACCGAATCTGACCTTTTAACTTGGTATGAAAAGGCTTTAAGAGGAAAGTTTGCAAAATCAATTGGCGACATCGTTTTGAAAAAACTCACAGACGAAATACAAGTTGAATTTCCAGCGACTGACAAGGTAGAATTTTCAAAATTTATGAAGCAACGTGGTTACGATCAACTATCAAATAAAAATTGGAGAGCTTTATAAAAAATGAGAATGATTAAACTTTCATTTTCCCCTAACCTAATTCCCTATGTTTACAGGCATCATTGAAGCAATGGCTACAGTTTCTAACATAGAAATTTCAGCTCAAAATAAAATTTTTACTTTGCAATCAGAATTAGGCTCAAGTTTTAAAGTAGATCAAAGTGTATGCCACAATGGTTGCTGCCTTACCGTTACAGATATTTTACCTGATAATCATTACAAGGTTTGTGCAATAGATGAAACCCTAAAAAAAACTAATTTAAACGATTGGGTGGTGGGAGACAGAATAAATTTGGAAAGAAGTTTGCAAGTACATTCCCGTTTAGATGGGCATTGGCTGCAGGGTCATGTAGATCAAAAAGGAATTTGCACAGCTATTTCTGATGAAGGGGGAAGTTGGAAATTTACCTTTTCGTATGATTATGATTTATTTCAAAACCTTACAATCGAAAAAGGTTCTATAGCCATAAATGGCGTAAGTTTGACAGTAGTAAATAGCAAAAAAAATGAATTTTCGGTAGCAATTATACCTTATACGTATTTCCACACCCATTTTCAAACTTTATCAGTAAACCAAGAAGTTAATTTAGAGTTTGACGTTTTGGGGAAATATATCAAAAAACTGATGGGAAATTCAGGTTTAAAGAATTATTAAAAAGAAAAAAGATGATAGAAATAGGTAGATATAATAGATTAAAAGTACTTAAAATGGTAGATTTTGGTTTATATTTAATAGATGATGAGCATGCGGATGAAATACTTTTACCAACCAAATATATTCCTAAAAATACAGAAGTAAACGATTGGCTAAATGTTTTTGTATATAACGATAGTGAAAATAGACCCATTGCTACTACACTTGAGCCTTATGGTGAAGTTGGTGATTTTGTTTTTTTGAAAACAATTGAAGTAAATGATTTAGGAGCATTTATGGATTTGGGTATTGCTAAAGATGTTTTTGTGCCATTTAGAGAGCAAGCTCAGAGAATGGAACTGGGGCGTTGGTATGTGATTTATTTGTTTATCGATGAAAAAACAGGACGAATTGTTGGCACAAATAAGTGGTCTAAATTTATTGAAAAAGAGTTTACAGATTTAGTAGAAGGAAAAAGTGTAGATTTATTAATTGTTGAAAAAACAACATTAGGCTATAAAGCTATTATTAACAATGCTTATTTAGGGCTTATATATCATAATGAAATTTATGAAGAAATTAAAATTGGAGAAGTTAAAAAAGGTTTTATCAAAAAAATAACTGATGAAAATAAGATTGATTTATCACTTCAACTTGCTGGTTATGAATCTATTTATAATTCTTTTGATGAATTTTTGGGTAAATTGGAAGCCAGTAATGGCGTTTTAAATTTTGGTGATAAATCAAGCCCTGAGGAAATTTATTCAAATTTCAAAATGAGTAAAAAAGCATTTAAAAAAATTATTGGCGGTTTGTACAGAGAGGGTAGAATCGATATTGAAGATAATAAAATCAAGTTAATTAGTAAGACACCTAAATAAATTAAGATGAAAAAAATATTTCAAATCGATTCTGATATACTTTCTGTTTCGATTACAAATAAAGGAGCCGAATTAAACAGCATTTATCATAAACAAAATAAAATAGAATATTTATGGCAAGCCAACCCTGAGATTTGGTCTCGACATGCCCCAATTCTCTTTCCTTTTGTCGGGAAGCTAAAAAATGATAATTATCTATTTAATAACCAAACCTTTTCTTTGCCTCAACATGGTTTTGCGAGAGATATGGATTTTGAGTTGGTACAACAAAGCTCAAATAGTGTAGAACTTTCTCTTAAAGATAATGAAACTACATTTTCAAATTTTCCATTTCATTTTGACCTCAGAGTTTTGTACACTATAAACAAAGAAAGTTTGGAAATAAAATATACGGTCTTAAATCCTTCAGAAAGTACAATATTTTTTTCAATTGGTGGTCATCCTGGTTTTAACTGCCCAATAGACTCAAATTCAAAATTTGAAGACTATGAGATACATTTTGCAGAAAAAGAAAACGCTGGAAGATATTTGATTGAAAACGGAACCTTAAAAGTGAATTCTGAACCCTTTTTAAAAAACGAATCATCTTTTAGGCTTGATAAAAATCTTTTTCTAAAAGACGCTTTGGTTTTTAAAAACTTAAAATCTAAATCTTTAGAATTAAAAAACACAAAAAATAACCATAAAATTAAATTTGAATGGTCAAATATGCCTTTTTTTGGCATTTGGACTAAACCCGGATTTGACCAATTTATTTGTATCGAGCCCTGGGCAGGAATAGCTGATAGCGAAGAGCATAATGGAGATATAACCCAAAAAGAAGGCATTATTAAATTAGAAGCTAAGTCTAGATTTGAATGTAGCTATAAAATAATCTTAAAATAAATATGTTAAAAAAAGCTACAACTTGGTTTTTAAATCACGAATCATTTTGCTAGCAAAAACAAACTCATCTAGTTTTTCAGAACCAGAATGAATAATATCTTTTTTATTGCCTTCCCAAATTTTTTCTCCTTTGTATAGAAAAATGATATTAGTTCCTATTTCCAAAACCGAATTCATATCATGTGTTACAACCACAGTCGTGATGTTAAACTCTTGTGTAATTTCTTTAATTAAACCATCTATTTTGATAGAAGTTAGTGGGTCTAATCCAGAATTTGGTTCATCACAAAATAAGTATTTTGGGTTTAATACTATCGCTCTAGCTATACCTACACGCTTTTGCATTCCTCCACTTAACTGTGAAGGCATTAATTTATTTACATTTTCTAGCCCAACACGTTGCAAACAGAAATTAACTCTTTCTAGCATTTCTTCTTTACTTTGTTTTGTAAGCATTTTTAAAGGAAACATAACATTTTCTTCTACAGTTTTAGAGTCAAATAAAGCTGCACTTTGAAATAACATTCCTATTTCTTGTCTTATTTCTTTAATTGTTTCAGTATCTGAGGTCGTAAAATCACGATCATCATAAAAAACGCTTCCAACATCTGGTAATTCTAAGCCAACAATACATTTTAAAAGTACGCTTTTTCCTGTGCCACTAGCACCAATTATTAAATTTGTTTGTCCTGTTTTAAAAACACCACTTACATTCTTTAAAATATCTTTATCGCCAAATTTTTTGCTAATATTTTTTGCCTCTATCATTTCAAAACGTCTTCATTTAATACACAAAATTAGCAATTAAATTTGCACATTTAGAAAACGTCTAAAAGTATTATAGTTAAAAAATTTAAAATTAGCATAATTATAAATTCCAATAAAGACTTGTTTTGTTATTAAATAAATCAAAAAAATAAAAATTTCACCTTCTAATGTTACCTAAATATTACCAATTTGGAGATTGAATTAAAAAATAAAAAAAACATTTAATTTACAAAATTTATTAAATTGCTTATATTCAGGTAATTAAATAAATTTTGTAATGAAAAAATTAAAAACACAAAAATTTAATGTTAAGTTTATGTTAATTTATTGTTAACAAACGTATATATTTGCATTAACAATTCGGTAATATTAATTTAACATTTAAACACCAAAGCCATGAAAAAAATCGTTGTTCCTTTAGTAGCACTTTCGTTTGCTCTTGCATCTTGTTCTAAAACTGTAGTTTTAACAGATGGTTCTAAAACAAAATCAATTAAAGCAGTAGGTGCGGTAACAGTCAAAACAGATGAAAATCAAAACAAAATCCTTGTATTCGAAAGTGCTAAAGGCACGCATTACAGAATCAATACCCTTGGGTATGATTACTCAATTAAATAATTTTACTCTTAAATAGCTAGTTTTTAATACTTTATAAACTAGCTATTTTATTTTTAAATCTATTCTTTAATCTTTATTACAAAAAACATTTTTCTTAATTCTCAATTCTATAATAACTAGGTTTTTTTTTAATACTTTTGAATTCCTAATCGTTTAAACAAGTATTTGAAAGAATCAAAATTACAGATGCAATTAAAAAGATTCTTGTGTATTTTTTATTTTATTTTCACATTTGCAGGTGTAAGAATTGCTGATGCCCAATATCAAAATACAAGTTTTGGACAAAATAGAGTTCAATACCGTCAATTCAAATGGAAAGTACTTACCTCAAACAATTTTTATGTTTACTATTATAACGATGGAAATGCCATTGCATACAAAACCATTAGACTTGCAGAATCAGAATATAAGAAAATTACCGAATCCTTAGGCTATTTTCCATATAGTAAACAAAAAATAATGATTTACAACTCTCCCAAAGACTTAGCTCAAAGCAATGTAGGTTTGGCAGAGCAGAATGTAGCCCCCGATGGCCAAATAAACTTTTTGAGTTCTACATTTGAATTGGCATACAAAGGAAATCAAGCCGAGTTTGAAAAAACGGTTAGCACAAGTTTAGCAAAAAGCATTATGTTAGAGATGCTTTTTGGGGGTAATATATCTGAAATTCTACAAAGTAATTATTTATTATCTGTTCCTGAATGGTTTATTGAAGGTGCATCGGCTTATTTGGGCGAAGGATGGTCTATTG
>JAAFJZ010000147.1:1321-6410 GCA_013298205.1 Cytophagales bacterium | reverse complement strand
CCATATGATGCTGTTCCCAATGTTTGGATCATGACCAAAAAGATGGGTTAACCCTTCATTAAACCATAAATAATTAGTTTTAAAATCCCAATTCCAAAGTGCATCATGTGTAACTTTATTAATTAATTCTTGTAATTTTTGTTGCTCTAATAGCTCTTGTCTAGCAAAAACCTCATCAGTAACATCTATTCCAATACCTAAAATTTGCATTCCGATAAAGCTTGCCACTTCTTTTCCTCTAATCGTCCAAGCAATTGTCTTTTTAGAGCCATCTTTGCAAGAAATTTCAAATTCATTATCTTCACCTGTTCCATTATTTTGGGTGTTCCAATGCAATAAAATAGCATCTCTTTGTTCTTTTACAGGAAAAAGAATAGACAAAGAATCTGGATTACCAATAATTTCATTCTGACTAAAACCTGTTGTTTTTTCACAAAATTTATTCCAAACTTTTATTGTTTCGTTGCTATTTATGCCAATTAAAAGTGTTGGAAATTCAGAAATCAATTCATTTAGCGACTCTCTTCTTTCGTGAATATTTTTCTTAATAGATTTATTACTTGTAATGTCATGAAAAGTAATCAGTAAAAAAGTTTTGTTTCCATGAATTGTATGAGTAATTTGAGTCATAAGATAATGTTCAAATCCACCTTTCAATAGCTCTAGTTCTACTTCAATAGAAGTGTCAATTTCAAGCGAAAAACATTTTTTAAAATCCCAGATTGTGGAAGTATTTACATCCGTAAATTTTAAATTATCTAACCTAAAAAGTTCGTTATTGGGTAAATCAAAATATTTTTTTGCTGAATCGTTAGCTAAAAAAACATTACCTTCTGAATCAAAGTAAATAATAATATTGGTTGATTTTAAAAAAGTCAACTCATATAATTTAGAGAGAGGCATAAAAATTAATTTAAAATTAAATATTAAACAAATATAACCATCTATGAATAAGAAAACAATTTAAGTTTTACTTTTTTAACCTTTTTTTTAAAATTAGTTTTAAGTTAAATTAATAGTATTGCAAACAGATTAAATTAATTTATATTTGCATAATGAAAAATTTCATTATGTTAAAAGCTATTATTTTGCTCCTTTGTTTGCTTTCTTGCGTCATAAACGCAGAGAGCGCAACTTTATCCCAAACCGATAGAGAACTACTCATTCGCATAAGCGAGAGAGTAGAGATGATGAATGCTAAATTTGAACAGGTAGATAAAAGATTTGAACAAGTTGACCGAAGGTTAGAGCAAATTGAAAACAGAGAAGACAATCACTTTGTAACCATAATTACCGTTTTTATTGGCTTTTTTGTTACGATGATTGGTTTTATTTTTTGGGATAGACGTATGGCTTTAGTTCCTGTAAACGCTAAAATGGCTTCATTGGAAACAGAATTATCAAGAGCAAATGAGGAAAACTCCAAAATAAAGTCTGCTTTAAAAGACTTTGCTGAAAAAAATATTGATTTTAAAGACATTTTTAGTAGAGCTGCGTTTTAAGTATACGTAATCTGACTTTAATTTTTGATATTTTCCAGTAGTTAATAAAAACAAGTTTTAATACTTTTGAGAAAAAATAAATGAAGAAGATAATCATCTTACTACTAATTGCTTCAATTGCAATCTCCTGTAAAATTTCTAAAAAAGGAGGCTCCAGGCAACCGAAAAAAGGTCCTATGCCTTGTCCAATGAAAGATTGCTAAATATGAAAATATTAATTACAGGCGGAAGTGGATTCGTAGGTTCTACTTTAGCATTGCATTTGAAAGCAAAATACGCACATTACGATATTTATTGCCTTGATAATTTAAAAAGAAGAGGTTCCGAACTCAACCTTCCCCAGCTCAAAGAAAATGGAATCCATTTTATTCATGGAGATATAAGAAATCCTGAAGATTTTTACCCTATTGGTAAAATTGATTTGCTCATAGAAGCATCTGCAGAACCTTCTGTTTTAGCAGGGATTGACTCTCCTCCCGATTATTTAATTCATACTAACTTTAACGGCACGATAAACTGCTTAAATTTTGCTGTTAAAAATAATGCTGGCTTTATCTTTCTTTCCACAAGTCGCATTTACCCGATACAAAATTTAGAAGCTATTGCGTTGCAGAATGAAGAAACTCGATTTTCTATTCATTCTGAACAAAAATTAAAAGGAATTTCTGAAAAAGGAATCACAGAAGATTTTCCTTTAAATGGCTATCGTTCACTTTATGGTAGCACAAAATTAGCTTCTGAGCTCATGATAGAAGAATATGCCCAATTCTATAATTTAAAAACCATTGTAAATAGGTGCGGAGTGCTTACTGGTCCTAGGCAAATGGGAAAACTCGACCAAGGAGTTGTAGTGCTATGGGTAGCAAGGCACTTTTGGAAAAAATCACTCTCTTATATTGGCTTTGAAGGTTCGGGTAAGCAAGTACGAGATATGCTTCATGTAGATGACTTATTTGATTTAATAGACATACAAATACATGACTTTGAAAGGTATAAATCTCAAATTTTTAATGTAGGTGGCGGAGTAGAAATAAGTGCTTCACTAAAAGAAATGACCCAAATATGTGAAGAAGTAGTTGGGAATCGCATCAATATTACGCCTGTAAATGAAAATAGACAAGCTGATATACCTCTTTATATTACAGACAATACTAAAATCGAAAAACTTTCTGGCTGGAAACCAAAAAAAAATGTCAAAACCATTATTACAGAAGTATATAACTGGATAAAAGATAACGAAAAAGACTTAAAACCTATTTTAAATTAAATATTATACATGAAAATTGCCATCATCACAGGTTCTGCTGGACTCATAGGTAGCGAAGCCATTCACTTTTTTTCATCAAAATTTGACAAAGTAGTTGGTATTGATAACAATATGCGTGAATATTTTTTTGGAAAAGAAGCTTCAACCGATTGGAATAAAAACATCCTAGAAAAAACTGTTCCTAATTACATTCATCATTCTTGCGACATTCGAAATTATACTGATGTGGAAAAAATCTTTAAGCTTTATGGCAAAGATATTTCCCTCGTACTACACACAGCCGCACAACCTAGCCACGATTGGGCAGCAAAAGAGCCTTTCACAGATTTTACGGTAAATGCCAATGGCACATTGAATCTTTTGGAAGCCACGAGAAATTATTCGCCTGAAGCTGTTTTTATTTTCACTTCTACCAATAAAGTATATGGAGACAACCCAAATTATCTTCCATTAATCGAAAATGAAAACCGCTGGGAAATAGCCGAATCTCATCCCTATTTCACCAAAGGAATTGATGAGTTGATGAGCATAGATCATACCAAACATTCACTTTTTGGAGCATCTAAAGTAGCGGCAGATGTTTTGGTACAAGAGTATGGAAGGTATTTTAAAATGAAAACGGGTATTTTTAGAGGTGGATGTCTTACTGGTCCCAATCATTCTGGCACTAAATTACATGGGTTTTTGTCTTACCTAATGAAATGTGCTGTTACTAGCGAGCCTTATACTATTTTCGGTTATAAAGGTAAGCAAGTGAGAGACAATATCCATAGCTATGATTTGGTGAATATGTTTTGGCATTTTTACCAAAACCCTAAAGAAGGTGAAGTGTATAATGCAGGTGGAGGGAGACACTCAAATTGCTCAATGAAAGAAGCTATCGCAATTTGTGAAACCATTACGAGCAAAAAAATGAATTATTCTTATGTTGAAGATAATCGCATTGGCGACCATATTTGGTATATAAGCGACTTAACAAAATTCAAAAAAGATTACCCAGAATGGAATTGGAAATACAATTTGAATGACATTCTTTCTCAAATTTTTGAAGCCACGGTAAAAAATCATTAATTTATTTACACATGTTAAAATTCATATTTGCTATCATTTTAGGTCTAACGTTTTCAAACACTTATGCTCAAAACAATGACATTTGCTCGGTAGGGGGAAATATTTATTTTACGCAAAATAAATCGGAAGCCAATATTTCAGTATTTGTTGATGAAAGTATGTCATTTGCAGATTTAGCGGTTTGCAAAGTTACCAGTACAAGTTTTGCCGATAGAGCAGGTTTGTGGTTTGTAACCGATATAAAATCAGCTGCGCAATTTATTGTGTTCGTAGAAAAAACTCGTTCTTTTGCTGATGCAGTGATTAGTTATACTGAAAACCAAAGCTTTGCAGGCTGTAAAAAATAATATTTTGGCATTTATACAAGTAAATATTCCCTCCTCTCCTACTTTAAACGAAATTTTAATAGCCGAACTCGAAATTTTGGGTTTTGACTCTTATCAAGAGGAAGAAGCTATGCTTTTGGCCTTTGTAGATGAAAGTTTGCTTAATCTGGTAAGTTTAAAAGTGGTTTTTGAAAAATACGGTATTAGTTCATTTGAGCAATCTGTATTAGAAGATAAAAATTGGAACGAAGAATGGGAGAAAAACTTTGAACCTATTTGGATAGAAGACAAATGTTGCATTAGGGCAAGTTTCCACCCCAAGCCCGAAAATCATGTTTTGGATATCTTAATAGAACCCAAAATGTCGTTTGGTACTGGGCATCACCAAACTACGTTTTTAATTTCTAAATGGCTTTTAGAAAATGATTGTCAAGGTAAAAATGTATTAGACGTAGGTTGTGGAACGGGAATTTTGGGCATCATTGCTTCTAAAAAAAACGCACAAAACGTTCTAGGTTTTGATATTGATAAATGGTCAGTAGAAAATACAAAAGAAAATATTGAGATGAATCACATCCATAATATGAGCGTGTATCTAGCTGATAGTGAAGAATTTGACAAAATTAATGAAGCAAAAAAATACGAAATCATTTTAGCCAATATCACCAAAAACATCATTATTGAAGATATTTTTTTTTATAAAAAATGGCTTTCTGCAAGCGGTAAAATCTTATTAAGTGGTTTTTTTGAAAAAGATATTAGTGCCATAGAAAGCAAGCTAAAAGAACATCAAATAAAAATCAGCAATACCTTCATTTTAGACCAATGGGCTATGATTGAAGCCAAATTTTAAATTATTTGGTGGAAGTTATTAATACAACAACTCGATGATGCACTAATAACTTAAATTTGAAAATAAATAT
>JAAFJZ010000147.1:0-1311 GCA_013298205.1 Cytophagales bacterium | reverse complement strand
TGAATGGAAGATATATAATACTATTCGAGAAATAGAAAGTACATTTAGGGTTCTAAAACAAAACCTAGACCTACGCCCGATATATCATAAAAACAATACCTCAACCATGGCTCACCTCTATCTAGGAATACTTACTGGATAGTAAACGAGATTAGGTATCAACTAAAATTTTAGGAATAAAAGATGATTGAAACGAAATTAAGAGGGTAAAAAGCAAACAAAAATCAGTAATCACAAAAGCTCAAAACGTATATGACAAATTCATAACTATAAAAAAAATTACAGAAGCAAGTACAGAACTAAAAAAAATACATTAGGCCCTCGACTTATTTCATAAAGCGAACAAAACTATAAAATTTGTAGTACACAAATTTTTAACTTAAAAATATGATTAATTGTTAATCAAATAGTTATAATAATTTAACTGCAACTTGGGTTGAACAATACAAAAATTCAACCACTTATTCTACTACAGCTTTAATAACCTTTCCATCTACCTTAACCCAATAAATGCCTTTTGCCAATGTAAGGTCTATGGTATTTGCGCCTTTTGCTAAAGTTCCTTTGGAAAGAATGCGCCCATCTATTGAAAAGATACCATAATCTTCATTAGTATCAAAATTACAATCAATAACAAACTTGCCATTTGAAGGGTTAGGATAAATCTCCCAATTCTTATCTTTTTCTTTTACATTATTCAAATAAATAGCAGGGCTAAAGGCAAATTTGCCATCTAAATCTAATTGCCTAAGTCTGTAATATACTTTTTCTGTAGGAATGAGGTCTGTATATTCGTATTTATGAAAAGAACTTTTCTCTTTTACAGAAGGAATAAAAGCTATTTCTTCAAAAGCAATTCCATTTTCTGAACGTTCTACATAAAAACCTTTGGAATTTTGTTCTGAGCTTGTTTTCCATTGAAGTGAAATTGTATTACCTTCTTCTTTTCCTTCAAAATCATATAGTGCAACGGGTAAAAGTACAGCTTGTGCGATTTGTATCAAGACAGAATTAGTAGTATTGTAGGCTCTGCCTCTAGCTAAATCATAACTATTACCTTCATTATTATCAGTTCCATATCTGTAAGCATAAATTTTGTAGTGGGTAATGCCGGGAACGGAAGTCGTATTAAAGCTAAAATTGGTATTGTTTACTGAATTGTCAATATTAGTTACTACGTATCCCCTCGACCAACCCCATATCAACCTTTATAATTTTGGGGTAAAAGCTCCTCTAATTTTTGTATAGATGTGGATTGTATTCTGTTTAGCACATAGTTTAGCCACTTGCTGGGGTTTACATTTTGTTTCT
>JAAFJZ010000149.1 GCA_013298205.1 Cytophagales bacterium | reverse complement strand
AGTTAAACATTTTGAATATGAATTTTAATATTAATAGTCGTCCCATTATTAGGAACTGAGTCAATTTTAAGCTCGCCATTGAGCGATATAACACGATTAGAAATGGTATGTAAGCCAAAGCTTGAATTACTATTGAAAATTTTTTCTACATCAAATCCTTTTCCATTGTCTTTAATATTAATTTCAAGAGTTGTTTCAAAAATTACATTCATTTCAATTTTAACAGCTTGTGCTTCAGCATGTTTAATCGCATTATTAATGCATTCTTGAATTATACGATAACTTTGTAATTCCCTGTCTTTTTGTAATTTATTAGGATATTCAATTTCGTAACTAATAAAAAGAATTTGATCTTCATTGAGTTGTTCACATAAATTTTCAATAGCATCTTTCAAATCCATTTTTTTTAAGGCTACAGGAAATAATTCTCGACTTACTTTTCGCACATCGTTTATTATGGCATCTATTGAATTTGTTTCTTGATTATTTTTTTTAAGTGAACGTTTTAAAACCGTAAGTTCTTGCCCAATACCATCGTGCAGATCTTGTGCAATCCTTTTTTGTTCTTCGTCTTGGATTGAAATTACACTTTTCTGAGCTTTTAATAATTGAATCTGTGTGTTGATATACTTTTTATTTTGATCTGAAAATTCAAAAGAGATACCAATAAGCATACAAAAAATTTCAATAAGCGGAATTATATAAGCAATATTATAGTCTTGATTAATCCCATCAACTGCTCCTAGATTTGCTAATATTAAAATTGTACTTCCGATAAGTGAAAACAAAAATCCAGCAAGGTAAAAGTAAACAAAGCGTTGTTTTTTACTTAGACTAATAATTAGTGCTGTTAAGATATAAACATCCATCGCAAAAACGATATAGTAAGAAGTTTTGATTATGATAAAACGTAAATAGCCATCTATAAAAGGGAAAGTCAGCAAACAACCCATTAGTACAAAAAATATAGACATGTATTTTCCTATATAAAACAAAGTATAGGATTCTTTACTATTAAGTCTAAGTAATACAACTGTTAAAAATATATGACAGCCTACTATCAAATAAAATGCTATGCTTGTAATATTATTATTTAAATACAAAATAGAATTTGAAGGAAAAAAGCTATGAAAGAAACCTGAATCTGAAGTTGTTACAATAAAAGATAAAAAACAATAAACACAGTACACTAAATACATTTTGCTTTTAAGAAATAAAAACAAGAAAAACCCAGCTAAACTTACAACGAGACAAATTCCTGAAACAAATGATATGTAAGAAATAAGAAAAGTATTGTAGTTTTCAAAACTGTAAATCGAATTAATTTTAATTACACAGGCATGATTTCCAAATTCTCGTCCACTTTTGAGTAAGCAAGTTATGGTTTCTCCTTCTTTTAGGAATATAGGGTAACAAAAATCTATACTTTTTATAGGTCTTTCAAAAAAGCCAATTGCCTTGTTTATAATAGGCAAAGTATCCCAAAGTCCATTCGCTCTTTTTACAAAAAGTTGCACAAAGTCTACTCTCGATTGTTGAATTGAAATGATATAATTTTGAGATTTTCCATGGTTTGAAAGAATAAATTTGCATATTCCTTTGGTATGTTTGAACCCAAAATCTACTTCTTGTTTTACAGTATTAAGAACAAATTTTCCATTGTTTTCTATTAATACTTTGTTGCTAATAGATGTGTTAATGGTATCGTTAAGCACGATTTCATTAGCCTTTATCAAAAAGATGTTAAAAAAAAATACTATTAAAAATATCCATTCTTTCATTTGGATGCAATGTGCAATTTTTTCTTTAATTTGATTAAATTTTTATTTGCTTCATAAAAATAGAAAACAAATTGATTTTAGTTACACGTTTTTATAAAGTTTAATTTAATTTACACTTGATTAAGAAAAAGAGTTGTCGATTTATATTTCTTCAAATAAAGTAATAAGTATAAAGCAAAAGAATTCTGCAATTTTATAATTTGAAAATGTGCACATAAATGTATTTTAATTTTATTAATTTAAGCTTAATTAATTGATTATAAACAAAAAAGCCTATCCAAAATGGAAAGGCTTTTTTGTTTATTGAAGAGAAATATTTTATACCCTTTCTATTAATTTGTCTTTATATTTTTTAAGCTGCACTTTTAGGGCTTCCACAGCCAAATCGGTGGCTGCTTCGAAGCTTTTTGCATTTTCTTTTGCGAAAATAGTCGTTCCTGGAATACTAAGCTTAATCTCAATCACTTTGTTATCTACCTTTTCCCCTTGGTCTAACCTCATAAACACATCACCACCCGTGATTTTGTCATAAAATGTATGTAATTTGTTGGTTTTCCTATCAACGAAATCAAGTAATTTTTGATCGGCATCAAATTTGATAGACTGAATTTGTAATTTCATAGTTGTTAATTTTAGGGTTAAACATTATTACTAAGCCCTAGGATGGGCATTTTCAAAAATACTTTTTAATTTTTCAAAACTGTTGTGCGTGTAAACTTGGGTGGATGCCAAACTCGAATGCCCTAACAAATCTTTGATTGCGTTTAGATCGGCACCTTTGTTGAGCAAATGTGTAGCAAAGGTATGTCGAAGCACATGAGGACTTTTTTTATCCTGTGTGGTAACCTTCCCCAAATACTTTCTTACCGTTCTATATATCAACATGGGGTAACAATCTTCTCCGTCATTTGTAACGACAAAAGAAGTTTTTAAGTTACTACCAAATAACTTATTTTTTTCCTCATTATAGTGTAAAATACTGTTAATCAAATTTTTATGAATAGGAATTATGCGTTCTTTATTGCCTTTTCCGATCACTTTTATTTGCGATAAATTGATATGAATCGAGTCCCACTTTAAAGAAATGAGCTCTGACAAGCGAATGCCTGTGCCGTAAAACAATTCTAAAATTAATTTATCCCTAAGTCCTTCAAAATCGAGTCCAAATTCCATTTTAGAAAAATCAAATAATGCTTCTGTGGCCTTTTCTTCCAAAAAAGTGGGCAGCTTCTTACTTAATTTGGGTGCTACAATTTTTAAAGTAGGGTCTAAATTTATTTCCTTAGATTTTAAGAGGAACTTATAAAAAGTTCGCAAAGAGGCTATGCGTCTATTTATACTTTTATTGTCATGCTTATTTTGCATTTGAAAAAGTACCCAAGCTCTTATTTTGTGGTGGTCTATGGTCTTTAAAGAATCGATTAGGTATTTCTCTTTTAAAAACTCTTGAAAAAACGCTAAATCTCGTTCATAAGCCAATATAGTATGCGGACTATATCTTTTTTCAAATGTAAGATATGCAACAAATTTTTCTACCATATAAAAAGCTTTGTATTCAAAATAGAATATGAAAATCTAAATTCAAAATTATATAGTTTTTATTTAAAATAACAACAATAAAATACTTAGATATTAGGATGAATAAAAAAATTATTGGCTATCCATTTCGACAGGCAGAACATCTACTGTGCTTTCATTTTCTTTATATTGATCTCTCTTTTTAGATTTATTTAAAGGTTCGGTTGTTTGTACCATTTCACTCGAATCTGCATCTTCTACATTATTCGTGTTTACCCTAATTCTAAATGAAGAATCAGAGATGTCTTTTTTTTTCATTTTGCACCAAGAACAAAAGAAAAGAATGATAATAAAAGAAAAGAAAGATATTTTCATTACTGCACAAATGATTTTCACAAAAGTATCAATAAATCTTGTGTTTTTTTTCGTTTAAACCGTATGATATTTTTTATTTGGCTTAGTTTTGCAAATTAAATTTATTATTAAATAATATGAAAGCATATATTTTCCCAGGACAAGGCTCTCAATACGTAGGTATGGGTAAAGATTTGTATGAGAAATTTCCTCTAGCAAAAAAAATGTTTGATACCGCAGACGATATTTTAGGGTTTAAAATAAGCCAAATCATGTTTGAAGGCACGGAAGAAGACCTCAAACAAACCAAAGTAACACAGCCAGCCATTTATATTCATTCTGTAATTTTAGCAAAATTAGCCCAAAACTTTGCCCCAGATATGGTAGCAGGTCATTCTTTAGGAGAGTTTTCTGCTCTAGCAGCCGTAAATGCTATTTCTTTTGAAGATGGACTCAAATTGGTAGCCAAGCGTGCCATGGCAATGCAAAAAGCTTGCGAAACCAGCTCTGGCACAATGGCAGCTATTTTGGCTTTAGACGATGACAAAGTAGATGCTTTATGCAAACAAATACAAGAAACTACGAATGAAGTAGTGGTTTCTGCCAATTACAATTGCCCAGGTCAGCTCGTAATTTCTGGAAGTGTAAAAGGAATTGAAGCCGCCTGCATTGCGATGAAGGAAGCTGGGGCAAAAAGAGCATTGGTGCTTCCTGTTGGTGGTGCTTTTCATTCACCTTTGATGCTTCCTGCCGTAGCTGAACTTAAAAATTCGGTAGAAAACACAACTTTTCAAACGCCTATTTGCCCTATTTACCAAAATGTAGATGCCAAGGCTTATACCGAAACAGAAAAAATCAAGTCAAACCTTGTCGCTCAACTTACTTCACCTGTAAGATGGACGGAATCAGTAAAAGAAATGAATAAAAATGGTGCGCAAACTTTTATAGAATGTGGACCAGGCAAAGTTTTGCAAGGATTGGTAAAAAAAATAAGCCCAGAGTCAGAGGCTTTGGCAGTAGAAATATAATTGCTCACAAATAAAAATTTTAAATTTATATGTATTTTATTGGTTATGACATTGGCAGCTCTTCTGTAAAAGCTTGCCTCTTAGACGGACAAACAGGTAAAACAGTCGCTTCTGCTACCTCTCCAGACACAGAATTGCCTATTTTGGCTCTTCAAGCGGGTTGGGCAGAGCAAGATCCTCACACTTGGTGGGAACATTTGGTAAAAGCTACGGCTATCATCTTAAAAGATTTCAAACACAAAGAACAAATTTCTGCTATTGGCATTTCATATCAAATGCATGGTTTGGTAGCCGTAAATAAAGAGGGAAAACCTTTACGAAACTCAATCATTTGGTGTGATAGCCGTGCAGTAAGCATTGGCAACCATGCTTTGGAGGAAATGGGAAAAAACTTTTGCTTGCACCATTACCTTAATTCTCCAGGGAACTTTACCGCTTCTAAACTGAAATGGGTAAAAGAAAATGAGCCCAAAATTTATGAACAAATTCATAAAATCATGTTACCAGGCGATTATATAGCCTATTTGCTTTCTGGTAAAATCCAAACTACCATCACCGGACTTTCTGAAGGCATTCTTTGGGATTTTGCTCAAGAAACCATTGCCACTGATTTGCTCAAACATTATGGAATAGATAGCAGTCTAATTCCAGAAATTACCGACAACTTCAAAGTTCAAGCTACACTGCAAGAATCGGTTGCTCATTTGTTGGGTTTACCATTAGGAATTCCTATCACTTATCGTGCGGGAGATCAACCTAATAATGCATTTTCGCTTCAAGTACTACACCCAGGGGAAATTGCAGCCACAGCAGGAACTTCAGGGGTTGTGTATGGCGTAAACAAGCAAACCAATTACGACCCACAATCGAGGGTAAATAATTTTGCACACGTAAACCACAAAGCCAATGACAAAAGAATCGGAATTTTACTTTGTGTAAACGGTACAGGTATAGCCAATAGCTGGATGAGGAGATTGGCAAGTCGCAAAGAATTGCTTTCTTATCCTGAGCTTAACGAGATGGCTTCTCAATCTGAAATCGGAGCCAAAGGAATTCGCATTTACCCTTTTGGTAATGGAGCAGAACGCATGCTTTCCAACCAAGATTCTGGCGCAAGAATGGAAGGCTTACAATTTAATATCCACACTATCAATGATTTGCTTAGTGAATTATGGTATAGAAATCATGAAAGCGATGGGCATGAATGTAAATGTAGTAAGGGCAGGAAACGCAAACATGTTTTTGAGTCCTATTTTCTCAGAAGCCTTTGTAAATACTACAGGTGCAAGTGTAGAATTATACGATACCGATGGCGCACAAGGAGCTGCACGTGCTGCAGGTTTGGGATTGGGGCATTTTAAAAGTGAAAAAGAAGCATTTGTAGGGCTTTCTTTAAAATACGCTTTAGAACCTAACAAAGAGAAGGAAAAACTTTATGCTGAGTGTTATAGCAATTGGAAAATGAATTTGTAAAATGAAATGTTTTGAATGCAAATGGAGTTTATTCAAGTTAAATTCCATTTATATAACATTTTTAGAAAAATTTGTCAACACTTGATTAAAAATATATCTAAAATAATGAATGAGGCATTTGACTAATCCTAATTTTTTTCAATAATATTTTAAAACCAATAATTTTAAAATAGCCTTAATCATTTTGATTTTCAATACTTAAAGGTATTTTTGATTTAATATTTAAACAATAAAATTCCAATTA
>JAAFJZ010000146.1:4857-6467 GCA_013298205.1 Cytophagales bacterium | reverse complement strand
TAATTCGTTTTTTTATATCGTTTCCTTTGCCAATATAAATTACAGTACCCGTTTGGTCGTAAAAATAATAAACTCCAGTAATTCCATCGGGTATGTTTTCAAAAACGACTTTGTCTAAAATAGGAGGTAAATTTGCAGTTTTTTGTTCTTCATTTAGCCATTCTCCATCCAAAAGTGGATTATTTTGAGTTAATATTTTGCCAAACAATATGGCAGTAGCTTGTGCATCTCCAAGTGCTCGATGTCTGTTTTCGATTTTGATTTCCAAGCTCGCACATAATTTCCCCAAACTGTAAGAAGGCAAACCTACAAATGTTTTTCTGCTGAGTCGAACAGTACACAAAGTTTTAGCATTGAAATTATAGCCCAAATCTTTGAAAGCAGCCTTTACAAATCCATAATCAAAACGCACATTGTGAGCCACAAACACCTTGTCTTCAATTAGTTCGTGAATTCGTTTTGCTATTTCATAAAACTTAGGAGCTTCTTTTACCATTTCATTACTTATGCCTGTGAGCCTAGTGATTGAAAATGGAATACTGCACTCTGGGTTAATTAGCGAACTAAACGTTTCAACTATTTTATTGCCATTATGAATTATTATTGCTATTTCAGTTATTTTATCAGTTCCAGGTCTGCCTCCCGTAGTTTCTATATCTATAATGGCGTACATTAAAGTTTGAATTTATAGTTTAATTAAACAAAAATGCATATAATTTTTAAGCTTTAAAATAAATTAAATCTCATGCTTTAAAGTTTGAGATTTACATAAATGTTTAAAAGAATTTTTAATTGATATAGCCATTTTAAAAAAAATTAAATAATTAATCAACCACACTTTTAATGAATTACAAACAATTTTAAACAAAAACTTATTTTAAAAAAATATTTTTATATTTTTAACCAATATTTATAGAAAAGAAATTACATATAAAAAGTAGCCTATACTTTATTTATCAGTGAAAAAGTATTAATTTTACAGGCTAGATTAATTTAAAGTTTACCAGAAAAACTAGCACAAATCAAAATGAATGAGATTGAATTACCTGTAAAAGACAACAGCAATTATTCGGCTGACAATATACAAGTTTTAGAAGGGCTAGAAGCTGTAAGAAAGCGACCTGCTATGTACATAGGCGACATAGGCATAAAAGGTTTACATCATTTGGTTTGGGAGGTTGTAGACAACTCAATAGATGAAGCACTTGCAGGACATTGCGATACGATTAATGTAACCATCAATGAAGACAATTCAGTAACCGTTTCTGATAATGGAAGGGGAATTCCCACAGGAATTCATACCAAAGAAGGTCGTTCGGCTTTGGAAGTAGTAATGACTGTACTTCATGCGGGTGGGAAATTTGATAAAGATACTTATAAAGTTTCCGGTGGTTTGCATGGTGTGGGGGTTTCTTGTGTAAATGCACTTTCTATTCACTTAAAAGTTACGGTAAATAGAGAAGGCAAAATATTTGAACAAGAATACTCAAAAGGAATTCCGCTTTACAGTGTAAGAGAAGTGGGGAAAAGTGATACCACAGGAACTCAAGTACACTTTTTGCCAGATGCAACGATTTTTCCAATCACCGAATATAAATATGAAACAGTAG
>JAAFJZ010000146.1:0-4845 GCA_013298205.1 Cytophagales bacterium | reverse complement strand
TATCTTTTTTAAATAAAGGAATTACTATAAACCTCACCGACAGAAGAGAAAAAACAGCAGAAGGTGAATTTATTGGAGATGTTTTTCACTCTGTAGGCGGGCTAAGAGAGTTTGTAGATTACCTAGATTCTACAAGAGAAAAACTGATTCCTCAACCTATTTATGTATCTAGTGATAAAGGAATTATACCTGTAGAAGTAGCGATTAACTACAATACTTCTTACACCGAAAACGTAATCTCTTATGTAAACAATATCAATACCATAGAAGGTGGTAGCCACGTGGCAGGTTTTAGAAGAGCTTTGACCCGTACACTCAAATCGTATGCTGATAAATCGGGTTTATTGGAAAAAGCCAAAGTAGAGGTTACGGGAGATGACTTTAGAGAAGGGCTTACGGCTGTTATCTCTATTAAAGTAGCAGAACCTCAGTTTGAAGGGCAAACCAAAACCAAATTGGGAAATAGCGAAGCAACAGGTGCAGTAGATGTAGCCGTAGGTGAAATTTTAAATGCTTATTTGGAAGAAAACCCTAAAGAAGCGAAACTTATCATTTCTAAAGTAATTCTTGCAGCCCAAGCCAGACAAGCTGCCCGCAAAGCAAGAGAAATGGTGCAAAGAAAAAATGTTTTGGGAGGTTCAGGGCTACCAGGAAAACTGGCGGATTGCTCAGAATCAGATCCTGCTTCTTGTGAATTGTACCTTGTAGAGGGTGATTCTGCTGGAGGTTCTGCAAAGCAAGGTAGAAACAGAGAGTTTCAAGCCATTTTGCCTTTGAGAGGGAAAATTCTTAATGTAGAAAAAGCCCAAGAACACAGAATTTATGATAATGAGGAGATTAAAAACATGATTACCGCTCTAGGTGTAAGTTTTGGTACTCCAGATGATGATAAAGCATTAAATATGGACAAATTACGTTACCACAAAATCATCATCATGACCGATGCTGATGTGGATGGTAGCCACATTCGTACCTTAATTTTGACTTTTTTCTTCCGTTACATGAAAGCTTTGATAGAAAGTGGGTACTTGTATATCGCACTTCCTCCTTTCTATTTGGTAAAAAAAGGAAAAGAAGAAAGATATTGCTGGAACGAGCAAGATAGAGACATTGCCATAAAAGAATTGGCTAAAGAAGGTAAAGAAGATTCGGTAAACGTACAACGCTACAAAGGTTTGGGAGAGATGAATCCTGAGCAACTTTGGGATACAACTATGAATCCTGAAAGTAGAAGTTTGAAAAAAGTTTCTATCGAATCGGCAGTAGAAGCAGATCATTTGTTTTCTATGCTTATGGGAGATGAAGTAGCGCCCAGAAGAGACTTTATTGAAAAAAATGCAAAATATGCTAAAATTGATATTTAGTAAATCTAGTAATTAAAAAGATTACAGACCGTTGCAAAGTGAACCACAATCAATGCAATGGCTGTAGTAGATAGGCCTTAAAAATCGTAAATTAAACCATAAAAAAAGCATCGGCTAGGTTTTCAAAACCTAGTCGGTGCTTTTTTTATGGTTTAAGAATCACATTCCAAAAGTTTTAAACTTTTGGAATGTTTAGGTGATTTTTATTCGATTACCAATTTCTTAACCCCATTTCCTACCTTCACAAAGTAGATACCCTTGCTTAAAGAAGTTGAAATTTCGCTTTTGCCTTTTATTAATGTTCCTTTAGCTACTATTTTTCCTTCGACAGAAGAAATGGTGTAGCCAAGACCTGACAGGTTTTGAAAACCTTGAAGGTCTATTACAAACGTTCCCGCATTTGGATTAGGGTAAATACTAAAGCTTGCGTTTGCAGAAGTTCCTTTTAAAGAAGTAGCTCCATTAAGGTAAAAAGTTTGTGTTTCAGACCATTGCGATTTATTGCCTTCTGCATCCTCTCCTGCAACTTGAAAGAAATACTCATTTTCGCTAGATTCGGTACGGAAGTTAGGGTCATTAGGATTGTAGGTATAACTATTTCCTTTAAGCCCACAAAGTACTTTTGAATTAGAATCAAAAGTATTATTTTTAGATATACGGATGCAATACGAAGACACACCTGCGAGCGTAGGCCAAGTAATGGTAGCTACATTGCCTGTAAAAGTAGTAGGTGTTTTTACATCAAACGTAATTTGAAAGTAAAATATTGGCGCTGGTGCTTTCCAAAGTGAGACGCGGTGGTTGCCTTTATCTGCAACATAGAAAGTTTTAGCATCGGAGGAAATAGCAACATTATGAGGATTCCAAAATTGATTTGACGCTGAACCCCCTGTACCAAAAGTAGTTAAATTACCAAAGTTACTCCCACTCTGCGTCCATACACTAATGCGGTTGTTAAATACATCTGCTACATATATTTTACCATCAGAGGCTATAGATAAGGAAAAAGGATTACTAAACTGATTATTTGCGGTGCCTTTGCTTCCAAAGGTAGTAAGTGGAGAATAGGTGTTTCCACTTTGTGTCCATACACTAATTCGATTATTAACCTCATCTGTTACATAAATTTTGCCATCTGAAGCTACCCAAACACCACTAGGGTTGTTGAATTGATCATTTGCTGTGCCTTCACTTCCAAAGGTTGTCATAGATGTATATGTATTTCCATTGAGCATCCATACATTTATACGATGGTTACGCCTATCTGCTACATAAATTTTTCCATCAAATCCGAAACTGATTCCGGCAGGGGATTTAAAATTATTAGCACCAGAGCCTACACTTCCAAAGGTGGCAAATGGGGAATAAATATTATCATTTTGTGTCCAAACACTGACACGATTATTTTCTCTATCTATTACATATATTTTGCCATCTGGAGCAATATTGACTATAAAAGGATATAAAAACTTATTGTTTGAACTACCAAAGCTTCCAAAAGTAGTAACCAGAGTAAATACATTTCCATTCTGGCTCCATACAGCAATACGATTATTTAGTAAGTCTGCAACATAGATTTTACCATCTGGACCAAGAGCAATGCAATAAGGAGGATTAAATTGATTATTTTCAGAACCTTTGCTTCCAAAGCTAGTAACAAAGGTATAACCACTATTAGAAGAAGCAATTAAAATATTGCCCACTAAGGCTACATCGATAGCAGTGCCACAAGTGCCTGTAACGCTTACGGTATATTCTCCTGCTCCTAGGCTCGTTAATCTAGGGGTAGTTGCTCCTGTGCTCCAAAGGTAACTTAGCCCTGCGCCTGTAGCTATTACACCCACGGTAGCTGTAGCAGTTCCTGGTATCACTGCTACGCCTGATGTTATAGAAGTAATTTCAGGGGCTGTGCCTGCGGTGAGTACACTAGAGTTGCTTATTTTAATCCCACATGTTCCACTTACGGTTGCTATGTATGTACCTGCTACGGTGGTGGTAATAGAAGAAGTAATCGCTCCATTGCTCCATCTATAGCTTACATTAAGTCCCGTACCTGCTACACTCAAGGTTTGTGGGCTGCCGCTACATACTACAGCACTAGCTATGGGTTGAGTAGTAATTTCTGTACTCGTTAAAGCTGTTAAACCTGCTATGGT
Organism: Cytophagales bacterium; assembly: GCA_013298205.1. GTDB lineage: Bacteria > Bacteroidota > Bacteroidia > Cytophagales > UBA9547 > JAAFJZ01. The sequence continues at coordinate 1,325 of JAAFJZ010000146.1, read as the reverse complement.
ACTTACGGCAATGCCTCCTGCTCCGGTTACGGTTACCATATAATTTCCTGCAATAGAAGTACTTATATTTTGAGTAATCGCTCCATTGCTCCATTTGTAACTCAAAGATGTGCCTGAAGCCGAAACCGTAAACGTATGCAGTCCACAAACCGTAGCCGATACAGGTTGGGTTACAATGCTTGTGCCTTTTACATTGAGATATAGTTTAGATATTTGGCTAAAGCCACTCGCATCTACCCCACTTATAAACAAATCTTGTGTGCCATCTCCATTGAAATCGGCAGATGTTACCATGTTTTCTCCAAAATCTGCCGTAAAAGTCGTACCAGCTACTGTTGCAAAATTACCGTTGGTATTGATATATAGAGAAGATAAATTACTAAAACCATCATCAGAACCATAAAGGTATATATCAGGTTTGGTGTCATTGTTAAAATCGGCTACTACCAAACTACCACTACCAACAGGTACTATAGCTGGCGTAGCCACTTCTGTAAAATTAGTACCGCTGTTGGTATAGAGTTTGGATATGTTTATATTTGTACTAGTAATACCAGATAAAAACACATCGGGTTTGCCATCGCTATTGGCATCTAAAAAGGCAACTTTGCTCCCACTCACTTGGGCAAATGGTGTGCCACTCACTTCCGTAAAATTTCCTCCACTATTGGTGTAAAGTTTGGTTATTAAATTGTTTGTACCTGCAAAACCCGTAATAATTACATCTTGAAACATATCATTATTTACATCGGCAAAAGCAACAGAACCTATTTTTATACCAGTAAAAGGTGTGCCCGCAACTAAAGCAAAGTTTGTACCGCTGTTGGTGTATAGTTTGGCTCTCAGTACATTAGAACCTGCTGTTTCATCGCCTACCACTAGTAAGTCTAAAAAACCATCATTATTTACATCGGCAAAGGCAGCATCGCCATCGTACACACCTACAAAAGGTGTACCTGATACAGAAGTAAGGTTAGTACCAGAGTTGGTATATAATCTTGCAATAATGCTACTGCTTGGGTTAGTATTTTCGCCAGTTAGGAATATATCGGGTTTGCCATCATTGTTTACATCGCCTATTAGCACTTTGCCACGACCCACACCTGGTAAAGGTAAAAGGCCAGATACATCTGTAAAGTCATTACTTACAGAATTGACAATCAGTTTGGTGAATGAATTAGATAGTGCGTCATAGCCAGATATTATAAAATCCTTTTTGCCATCAGAATTCATATCAAAAGGGGCTATGCTGCCTTGCCTAAGACCGACAATCGTAGTTGTAAAACCTGTACTGGCACTTGGCGATACAAAGGTTTGGGCTTGAA
>JAAFJZ010000145.1 GCA_013298205.1 Cytophagales bacterium | reverse complement strand
TACATTCCAAAAAATGTTGTGAGGGTTCATTTTTCCCATAGGTAATAGCGGTAACAGGTTGCTCTTCGGTATAAAATTCAATGGTTTTTTCTTCTCCATTTTTTATCAAAAAGCTTCTGATACAGCCACTTAAAACCAAAAAATTTTCGTTTGAAATGCTGCCTTCTTTCAAAAGAACGGTTCCTTTTGCAAACTTTTTAATGTTTGAACTCGCAACAATAATTTCTTTAAGTTCATCTGATACAGCTACGTATTTTGACAAATATTTTAGTAATTCATTATCCATTTATGATGTTTTAATAGGTATATACGATTAGGTCGCAATTATAATCTATGATTTTAATCTTTTAGGCTCATTTTCTTAATAAGCAAACTGAATATTGACCCCATGTTGCTACGTCTATTGTAGCGATAATGATATTCATCCAAATAGCCTTGCAACCTTTCTTTACTGCAATGATGGTGTATTCCCCTAAGCCATCCTTTTAAATTCATGATATGGATATGTAAATCAGGTAAATTAACCCCGTTATCTGATGGAACTTGGCGTAAATTTAGATATTCTTTTTTTAGTGGAAGATAACCTGTCCATTCATCCGTAATCACTTAAGCATCCTCGCTAATATGATCTTTAAAGAAAGGCTCAAACTCTTTCGCAAACGCTTTTTCTATTACTTGAGCATAAGCCTTGCCAACACCACCTTCTACTTTTTCTAATGCCACCACAACTAATCGTTTCTTTACTACGCCCACGTTTTTGTTCTTCTGGACCACCAATAAAAAATTCGTCTACTTGCACTTCGCCTTTCAAATCATACTGTTTACTGCTTTTCATCGCTTGCTATATTTTCCAATTAAATGCCCAGCACGTGGGCTGTTGTAACGCAAATTCCAGGCTTAATTCCGTTGAAGACATTCCTTTCTTTTGGGTACTAATTTTAAAAACGATATCAACAATGAAAACTTGACTTTGTCAAACATAGTACCAGCTGTGGGACTTTCATCGTACCTACACTTTGTACATCGTCTATTGAAAGGTTTTTTACCAACACAATAAATCTCATTTTTGCATTTTTTGCAGAAATATCCTTGCCCCCACTTTAATTCAGATAAATATTCCAGACAATCAGAATCTGTTTTAAATCTCTTATGAAAGTGTATTGAATTTACCCCTGTAAATTGAAAATTATTTATCATGACACAAAGTTATAAAAACTTTGCGACCTAAGCGTATATACCTATACATCAAAAAACCGCTCAGCCATCTTTAGTAATAATTATAATTAAATAACAATTTATCTAAATTATTATTTATCTTACTGACATCTATTGTTGAATTGAAATTTTCTTGATAAATTCTCCTGATAAATTTTGACAATTCAATAGCCTGACGATCTGAGTTTCCATTACCGATGATTATTTCATTAATTTTTAATATAGGAGCCATTTTATTTATACTTTCTTTACAAATTCCTTTGTCGTTATGAATATAAGGGTGTCTTTGTTCAAAATATAACTTATTGAAATACCTAACTTCATTATTTGAGTTAATGTCTTCATAAATTGTAAGCCAATCGTGTTTTTTGCCACGTTGTTTATGTAGATAAAATAAGAATCTAACTTCTTTTTCGGCTATATATTTCTTTTCTTTATGAAAACAAACCAAACTTATCAATGCATCTAATTCACCTCCAAAAGAACCTTTCTTTGCAAAATTTACTAAACGTTTTTTTAATTCCTCCAAAGGTTTTAATTTTTCGTTACCGTATATAATATTTCCCAAACAGTACGAAGAATATTCCTCTTTAATGATACTAAAAACTATACAGCAACCCTTACTATTGCATCCATAAGTTTTCCATAAATATTGGTCTCTAATTATTTCATCTGAATATTTACTCATTGACAAACAAAATAGCTCTTCTTTTAATTTATCTATTTTTTCTAATAATTGAATATCAAAGTCCTTGAAGATTTCATAAGCAAAATTAACTTCATTCTTATCTTGCAGGTTTCTGAACTCAGACATTCTTAAAAATCCTGAACGTAAAATATTAATAAGGTTTTGCAAACTAGTAAAATGTACAAACTTATAATCACCATCATATTCATAGTCTGACCCTTTCAATAAAGTCCTCGTTGATAATTCGTGATTTATGCCATATTCTGCATGTGGAAGCAATGGTTTAATAACATCATCTAAAAATGAAGCTTTCGTTTCAGAATATATTTTAATTTCATTTTCGCTACTAAACAACATTTCTCCTCGTTTTCTTAACTTTCACTTCACTAAATAAATCAGCTGTGTATCTTTCATACAATTCAAATAAAAATACAACTCTATTGGCTTCGCTGGTAAACGGCTGTGGTCTGTACACCAAGTCCACCGCCTTGTCTAGCTCGTTATGTGCTTTTACTAATAATGGAGGCATACCATTTGATTTATACATTTCAGCTAAAGAACTTTCAGAATATTGCATTCTAATATTCAAAATCTTTTGTCCTAGAACCTCAATAGCTTTCATTTGTTTTTCACTAGGATTTTCTGGCCATGGAAAATTGTTATAAACAATATCTTTTGAATATCTAAATCGACTTTCCAATCTACCACAAACTGTTTTAACCCAAGCCATATGCATTAATGACTGAAGAATGGAAAAATGATATAAATTACCGTTCGGAATAGTTTGTATTGTAACAGCTGGTATTACAGCTGTAGTACCAAAACCAATAGGTATATATTTTCGACCTTCGCCAGTTGTAATGGGTACAATAATAAAATCATCTGGATTATTCAAATCTCTAAATTGATAGGATCTATCTGCAAGCCGTTGTGTACCTTTATCTTTTGCATTTAGTCTTGCTAATTTTACTTTCTCGCTCCGTTCCAAAACATATTTCAATTTTGATAACTCGTTTGGTTTTATATCCAACAACCATAAGCACCACCTCTTTTCATTGTATAAAAATTCTTGAGCACCTAATAGTTCTTTAAACCATTTTTTTGATTCAGGTTCTTTTAAAACAAAAATATTCTTTTCTGCTTCTGTAAAAATTAAATATCCACTATCTAAAGCAATATTACCAAAACTCATTTTAGGAACATTACAAAGTGGAATTGACCGTTTTTCAATAAAAACATCTTTCGCATCAACTAAATAAGGATTAATATTTTTTACTTTCAATTCGTGAGCTTCGCCTTTAATATCTTCATACTCAAAAATACTCTTGTTATTAGTATCGTGGCTGGCGAAGCCAATTATCACACAATATACAGCGGCATTCCCTTTAGCTTCGTTGCTCCATTTAAAAGTTCTATGGGCAAAATGAATTTTGATTTTGTATCTATTTAGCATTTGACCCCAAAGAATGCTCGTTTGTTCGCCTTGCACAATTGAGTTTGTAGAAACAAATGCTACTTTAGTTTTTGTACCTTGTATATATTTGGCAGCTTTTATATACCAAGCTGTTACATAATCAAGTACTCCAGCATTTTGTATATAATCAAATTCTTTAACAACCGAATCACGTTGAGGCTGACTCATTATTTTTGAGCCAATAAATGGAGGATTGCCAAGAATAAAATCGTATTTTATTTCATTTGGTATTTCTTGCTCAATTTCTTCTATGGTTTTTGGTGTTGATGTTTTGGAAAATACATTCACAGTACCGTATGGAATTTGTGGCTCCGAAACTATTTTAATGATATTTGCATGTTCGGCATATATATTATTTGTGTTTAAAGGATTTAATAAACTTTGCCAATTCACTTCTAAAGCATCGCCAAACACTATTTTAGCAGCTTTCTTTAATGGCAATCGGGCAAAATATTGTCCAAACTCATTACTTATTTGCATATTCATTTGGTGATCAATCAACCACATGGCTACTTCGGCAATTCGTGCAGGAAATTCTTCGTATTCTATGCCATACATCATGTCCACGTCTAGCCAAATAAGCTCTCTCACATCCAAAAATCCTTGTCCAGATTTATATAAACTTCGCAAAATCTCCAATTCCAATAACCGTAATTCTCGGTAAGTAATAATTAGGAAATTACCACACCCACAAGCTGGGTCAAGGAATTTGAGTGTGCTTAGTTTTTTATGAAATTCAGAGAGCTTGTTTTTGTTGTCTTTGATGCTTTCAAATTCTTGGTACAAATCATCTAAAAATAAGGGTTTTATGAGTTTTAAAATGTTGGTTTCACTGGTGTAATGAGCACCTAAATTTCTACGTTCTTGTGGATTCATAACGCTTTGAAACATCGAGCCAAATATGGCGGGCGATATTTGGCTCCAGTCTAGGTAACAGCAATCGAGCAAAGCTAGTCTCATTTTGGAGTCGAAACTTGCCGTAGGCAGTATTTCTTCAAATAGTTTTCCGTTTACATACGGAAAGTCTGCCAATTGCTCATCTAGGTTTTTAAAACGATTTTCTTTTGGAGTATTTAATACTTGAAATAGTTCTTGCAATTTGGCAGCAAGGTCGCTACCATCTTCGGCAGTTCGCTGCACTATGAAATCTTGAAATTGTTGTTTATTGAAAATAGTAGTGTCTTCGGCAAACATTAAAAACAGAATACGCACCAAATAAACCTCCAAAGGGTGTCCTGTATAACCAATTTCTTCCAATCGGTCATGCAATTTGCCCATCAACTCTGCTGCTTTTATGTTGGCAGGGTCTTGTTCTTTGTACACCTTTTTTTGATACCCCAAAAGATAACTGAAATGATGTACATTATTTACAATGTCGTTAAGCTTGAATGTTGCAGCCTCCATTCCATGTTCGGATTTCTCTTCAAGGTCGTACAATCTAAAGTTTTCGAAGTCAGAGATAAGAATGTATTTCGGCAATTCGTGTTGCTTCAATCCGTGTAAATAGTCTTTGGCTTGTTGAAAGGCTCGGTCAAGGTTTTTTCCTCTACTTTTCATTTCAACTAAAATAGTTCCTTTCCAAAGCAAATCAATGTAGCCGTCCTTTTCGTCTAGTTTTTTCACCCTGTGTTCAAAGCTATAAACACGTTTGCTGCTTATCCCAAAAACATTAAAAAACTCCACCAAAAACGGTTTAGCATCAGCTTCTTCGTTTGAAGTGTCCGCCCATTCTTTAGAAAAAATCAAGGCTCGTTCTTTTATTTCATTCCAACTTAATACCATTCTATAAATTTCAGGGTGCTAATATAATTATTTAAAGTCCTAATGTTATTCTGTGCGTTGGCTAAAATTGAATTAAAAAAGTGAGGTGTAAGAAAATTCATAATTTTCAGTAAGGAGTGGTAGCTTATTCGTTGTCAGTTTATTATATGGTTTGTTTGTTGGTCACTTGTCAAAATGGTTTACTTTTTCTGTTAAATTGTCTGCCTGTAGATGTTAGTTGAGTCGTCTTTTAGGATTCTAACTAATGTTTTTTTAATTTACTGATTATCATATACTTGAAAATTTTAAATCATTTGATTTCAATTCAAATATCTCTACTATTTTCTGAATACGTTTCACAATTCATAGCTTTCTTTTTTCATCCAAATATAGATAATTTTCAGGATTTTAGTAAGGTGTTTTTTTACAATAATTGAGTAAACACAAAATATAAGATGCATATTTCAGAATGTTTGGGAAATTCAAATTTGAAACCTAGCCATTCCTGATACAAATCTCAAATGGGCTTTTTTGTTACTAGGAAATGTTGGTTAGAGTTGATTTATTTTTTCAACTCATTTCTTAACTTTTCTCAACTTATACATATTTTCAATTATTTCCACCACTTTCATTCCTTGCAGCGCATTGGTTGTAGCTGTATTTTTGCCTTGCAAAGTGCTAACTACATTTTCTATAACAAAATGGTGATTGGCTGCGCTTCCTTTATAGACACCATAATCATTTGGAGGATTAGAGGGAGCTAGTTCTGGCATTATATAGTCTTTAATATGGCAATATTCTACTTTTTCCATATACTGACCACCTAATTTGATTGAGCCTTTTTCGGCAATAATCGTAAGGCTACTTTCGAGGTTTTTGTCCCAAATGGCAGTAGAATAATTGATACTTCCCATCCCACCTTCATTGAAATCAAAACTCACAAAACCTGAATCTTCAAATTCTGTAAGATTTTCGTGTGTAAAATCATTGAATTTGGATTGGATGTTGCAAATGTCGCCAAAAAGCCAATACATAATATCCACAAAATGACTAAATTGGGTAAATAAAGTACCGCCATCTTTTTCTTTTACTCCCTTCCAGCTGCCTTTTTGGTAATAACGCTCATCTCGGTTCCAGAAGCAGTTAATTTGTACGATAAATATTTTTCCTAAAATACCGCTATTTACCACTTCTTTAAGCCAAACTGATGGAGGAGAATACCGGTTTTGCATTACACAAAAAACTAACTTTTGGGCTTGCGAGGCCTTAAGAATCACTTTTTCTGCATCTATTGTATGCAAAGCCATCGGTTTTTCTATGATTACGTGATAGCCTTTTTCCAATGCTAAAATGGCTTGAGGAG